>JAILFF010000093.1 GCA_024697705.1 Ruminococcus sp. | reverse complement strand
GTGGACGCTTTCGTGAACACGCCCTTCTCTAACGAGGAACGCCACTCACGCCGTATCTCGCTTATCACCGCAATCGAGAACGACGAGCTTAACTGACGGCATGACGTCAAGTCGTCACTGCATGACGTCAAGTCGTCACGGCATGACGTCAAGTCGTCATGCGGAAAAATATTCACCGAATGTTGATAAATCTTTGTCAAATATGTCATTGACAAAAAAAATTATCTCTGATATAATAATGTTAGACGGTTGACAATCAGCCGTCTAACATTATTTTTGCGAAGGGAGGTCATTCGAGTGAATAATAATAAAGACCTGCGGCGTGTGGGCGCAGAGGTCAAGATGATCTCCAATATGATCCACCGCCGTATCATGGCGGGAAAAAGCAGCGTGGAGGACATGATTACCGCTTCAAACGGCTGGATACTGGGGTACTTGGCGCACAACGAGGAGCGCGAGGTCTACCAGCGCGAGCTTGAAGAGAAGTTCAATATCCGCCGCGCAACGGTCTCGAAAACGCTCGGACTGATGGAGCAGAAGGGCTTGATCGAGCGCGTGCCCGTCAAGAACGACGCACGGCTCAAAAGGCTTATCCTGACCGACAAGGGCAGGCGGTGCAACGCGGAGATGATAGCCGAGTTCGACCGCGTGGAGGCTGAGATAACCGAAGGCATACCGCCCGAAAAGCTGTCGGTGTTCTTCGAGGTCTGCGACAGCCTGAAAGATAATCTGAACAAACCGGAGGGGAACCGCGAATGATAAAAAAACTGGCTTCCTGCGTAAGGGAGTACAAAAGAGATACGATACTCACGCCGCTTTTTGTGGCGCTTGAGGTGGTGCTTGAATGTCTGATACCGTTTGCGAGCCGCAATCTCGTGAACGCGCTCGAACAGGGCACCGAGATGTCAGTTGTCCTGAAATACGGACTGCTGATGTTCATAATGGCTTGTGCGTCGCTTGCCTGCGGAGCGCTTTCGGGCTACTACTGTGCGAGGGCGAGCGCGGGCTTTGCAAAGAATCTGCGCAAAGACCTGTTCTACAAGGTGCAGGATTTCTCGTTTGCCAATATCGACAAGTTCTCGACTTCGAGCCTTGTCACCCGTCTGACAACGGATGTTACAAACGTGCAGAACGCCTTCATGATGGTGATACGCATTGCCGTGCGCTGTCCGTTCATGCTCGTTTTCGCGCTGACGATGGCGATAATCATGAGCCCAAGTCTTGCGATGATCTACCTGCTGATCGTCCCCGTGCTGGGCTTCGGACTGATGTTCATTGCAAAGCTTGCAATGCCTATCTTCCGCACGCTGTTTAAGAAGTACGACGCGCTGAACGAATCGGTTCAGGAGAACGTCAGCGGCATAAGGGTCGTCAAGTCCTTTGTGCGCGAGGAGTACGAGATAGAGAAGTTCAACAAGGCTTCGCAGATATTGAAGGGCGACTTCACGAACGTTGAAAAGATACTCGCGTTCAACGCGCCGATAATGCAGTTCTGCATCTACGTAACCATGCTGTTCGTGTCGTTCTTCGGCGCGAAAATGGTGGTCGGCTCGGGCTCGGCGAACCTCAATGTCGGCGATATGCAGAGTATGCTGACTTACAGTATGCAGATAATGATGAGCCTTATGATGATATCTATGATATTCGTTATGGTAACGATGTCGATAGAATCGGCAAAGCGTATCTGCGAGGTGCTTGACGACGTGAGCACCATCAAGAACCCCGAAAACCCCGTCACCGACGTCAAGGACGGCAGCATCGACTTTAACGGCGTGAAGTTCGCTTACTCCGTCGAAGCCGACAAGAACGTTCTCGAAAATATCGACATACATATCCGCTCGGGGCAGACTATCGGCATTATCGGCGGAACGGGCAGCTCGAAGACCTCGCTTATCCAGCTGATACCGCGCCTTTACGACGTAACGGGCGGCGAGCTTAAGGTCGGCGGCGTGGACGTAAGGAACTACGACCTCGAAACGCTCCGCAGTCAGGTGTCCGTAGTATTGCAGAAGAACGTACTTTTCTCGGGCACTATCAAGGATAATCTGCGCTGGGGCGACGAAAACGCCACTGATGAAGAAATGATAAGGGTCTGCAAGCTGGCGCAGGCTGACGAGTTTATCGAGAAGTTCCCCGACAAGTACGATACGCATATCGAACAAGGCGGAACTAATGTTTCGGGCGGTCAGAAGCAGAGACTGTGTATCGCCCGTGCGCTGCTCAAAAAGCCGAAGATACTTATTCTCGACGACTCGACAAGCGCCGTTGATACCGCTACCGACGCGAAGATAAGAAAGGCGTTCGCTGACGAGATACCCGACACCACCAAGATAATCATAGCGCAGAGGATATCCTCCGTGCAGGACGCCGACCAGATAATCGTTCTCGACGGCGGCAGGGTGAACGGCATCGGCACTCACGCGGAGCTGCTTAAGAATAACAATATTTATAAGGAAGTCTATACCTCGCAGACGAAGGAATCTGCCGAAAAGGAGGTGAGCTGATATGCCGAGACCGCCTTATGTAAAAGACCCGAACGCTCCCAAGCCGCAGGTCGGCAGGATAATCGGCGAGCTGTTCAAAAACTACAAGGGCAGACTTACTCTCGTGCTTGTCTGTCTGCTGATAAGCTCGATCGCGGGGTCTATCGCTTCGGTATTCATGAACCGCGTTGTTGCGATAATCGAGGAAGCCTTGCTGATATACAAGGAACAGGGCGCGGAAGCGGCTATGCAGTACGCTCACCCGCCGCTCATGAAGCTGTTCATAATCATGCTGACTATATATATCGTCGGCATAATCGCTTCGACCACACAGCAGCTCAACATGGCGGTGGTGACTCAGGGACACCTCGCACATATGCGCGAAAAGATGTTCCGCCACATGGAAAAGCTGCCGATAAAGTATTTCGATCAGCACAAGCACGGCGATATCATGAGCCACTACACCAACGACATCGACACGCTTCGTCAGCTGATCTCGCAGGCGCTGCCGCAGATGCTGAACGCCGTGCTGACGCTTGTCGTGCTGCTCGGCATTATGATCTATCTCAGCGTATGGCTGACGCTGCTCGTGTTCGTCGGCGTTTTCGCCATGATGATGGTAACGAAGAAGATCGGCGGCAACTCGGCGAAGTTCTTCATTCGTCAGCAGAAGGCTCTCGGTAAGACCGAAGGCTACATCGAGGAAATGATCGAGGGGCAGAAGGTCGTCAAGGTATTCTGCCACGAGGAAAAGAGCAAGGCGGGCTTTGACGAGGTGAACGACGCGCTTTTCGGCGACGCATTCAGCGCCAACAAATACGCCAATATCCTCATGCCGATAATGGGAAATATCGGAAACATTATGTACATACTCATGTCGTTCGTGGGCGGCGTGCTTGTAATACTCGGCGTGCCGAACCTGTCGCTTTCGGGGCAGCCGCTCGATATCGCGGTAGTTGTGCCGTTCCTCGGAATGACAAGGCACTTCTGCAACACCATTACACAGGGCTCGCAGCAGATAAACGCCGTCGCGATGGCTATGGCGGGCGCTCAGAGAATTTACAGCCTTATAGACGAAGAACCCGAGGTTGACGACGGCTATGTTACGCTCGTCAACGCGAAGATAGGCAATAACGGCGAGCTTATCGAGTGCGCCGAAAAGACCAACGTATGGGCGTGGAAGCACCCGCATCAGGACGGCACCACGACGCTTACAAGAGTAGAGGGAAAGGTGGAGCTGAACGAGGTAGATTTCGGCTACGTTCCCGAGAAGATCGTTCTGCATGAAGTATCCATCTACGCGAATCCCGGTCAGAAGGTGGCGTTCGTGGGCGCTACGGGCGCCGGCAAGACGACCATAACGAACCTTATAAACCGCTTCTACGACATCGCGGACGGCAAAATTCGCTACGACGGCATAAACATCAACAAGATCAAAAAGGACGATCTGCGGCGTTCGCTCGGTATCGTTTTGCAGGACGTAAACCTGTTTACGGGTACCGTTATGGATAACATTCGCTACGGTAATCTGAACGCGACGGAGGAGGAGTGCATTGCGGCGGCGCGGCTTGCCAACGCGCACGATTTCATCACCCGTCTGCCCGAGGGTTACAATACGATGCTCAAGGGCAATGGCGCGAATCTTTCGCAGGGACAGAGACAGCTCATTTCGATAGCACGTGCGGCTGTTGCAGACCCTCCGGTAATGATACTCGACGAGGCGACCTCCTCGATAGACACGCGCACCGAGGCGCTTGTTCAGCGAGGCATGGACGGACTTATGTTCGGCAGAACAGTGTTCGTTATAGCGCACAGGCTTTCGACGGTAAGGAATTCCGATGTTATTATGGTGCTTGAACAGGGCAGGATTATCGAGCGCGGAAATCATGACAAGCTGATCGCCGATAAGGGCAAGTATTATCAGCTGTATACGGGCGCGTTTGAATTGGAATAATAAGAATGGCGGGGGAGTTCTCCCGCCTTTTCTATGTTGACAAAAAGCAAAATTATGGTATAATAGTATCATAAGTTTTTGGGGGAGGTTTTTGTATGGTTTCCGATGAAGAGCTGAAAAGGTTTATCGAGCCTTATTATGAGGAATACTTTCATACGAAACGGAGGGAATTTGATGAATATTGAAGATATAAAGGTAATGATCTGCGACTACTCGATGTTTGCAAGAAAATTTACAACCCACAAAAAAGCTCTCACAGCCGAAACTGTGAGAGCCTTATTGTTTTATTCAGCTAAACACGTTAACGTGAATATCACGCCAATTCGGTAATCTGAGCTTAGCGGACTTGCCTTATTGGCATCGCCCCGAAACAGCATAAGATCGCCGATTTTGACGTATTACTAAATTACTTGCTTTCGCTGATTGCAGCCTGAGCAGCAGCCAGTCTTGCGATCGGCACGCGGAAAGGCGAGCAGGATACATAGTCAAGACCGATCTTGTGGCAGAACTCAACAGATGTCGGGTCGCCGCCGTGCTCACCGCAAATACCGCAGTGGAGCTTGCCGTTTACGGGCTTGCCGAGATCGAGAGCCATCTTCATCAGCTTGCCGACGCCGGTGGTGTCGAGCTTAGCAAACGGATCGTTCTCGTAGATCTTGGCGTCATAGT
>JAILFF010000058.1 GCA_024697705.1 Ruminococcus sp. | reverse complement strand
GCTTTTCGTGGGGGAAACCCCTCTGAAGAAGGGGTCTCCCCCCCACCCCCCTCCTAAGAATTTTAATATTCCCTCGTTTTGCGGGTTAGGCGGGCTTTGCGGCTCAAAATATCTTTTATCTTTTATCCTATATCTTTTATCTTCTCTTACATTTTCTCGAGAACGGCGGCTATCTGACTTTCGGCTATCTCCATGCCGTATTTTTCATTGTCATGCACGACATCGCCTATGCCCTTTTCAAAGACAAAACGCAGCTTGCCGTTGCGTACCTTCTTATCCGTATAGAGCTTCTTAACAAGCGCCGCACGGTCGATATAATCGGGTATGTCAACAGGCAGCTCCGCACGCTTGTACAGTTCAATAACGCGGGTCATATCTTCCCCGCCGATGAAACCGAGCTTGTTCCCCAGCCGCACCTGCGCCGCCATGCCGATGCCGACCGCTTCGCCGTGCAGCAGCTTGTAATCCGAAAGCGTTTCGATAGCCCTGCCGACCGTGTGACCGAGATTAAGCACCTCGCGCAGACCCGATTCGCGCTCGTCCTTCATTACGACGGCGTACTTCACGCGGCAGTTGCGCTCGGCGATGTATTCGCAGACTTCGGTGTCGCAGTCGAAGACCTTTTCGATGTTCTTTTCGAGATATTCAAAAAGCTCCTTGTCGCCGAGACAGCCGTGCTTTATGGTCTCGGAAAGACCGCTTGCTATCTCGCGGCGCGGCAGAGTTTTCCAGGTGTCGATATCTATCCAAACTTTTACAGGCTGATTGAAAAGCCCGATAAGATTAGTCGCAAGCGGCGTATCGACAGCCGTTTTTCCGCCGACGGAAGCGTCAGCCGCCGAGAGAAGCGTGGTAGAGAAGGTTGCAAAAGGCACGCCGCGCCCGTATGTTCCCGCGACGAAGCCCGCAAGGTCGCTGACAACGCCGCCGCCGATGGCAAGCACGGCGCAGTCGCGGCGGAATCCTGCCGAAAGCATTGAATCCTCGACGAATTCCTTCATTTCGCGGGTCTTGCTTTTTTCGCCTGCGGGGATCGTGAAGATACGGGCGTCGAAGCCTTTTTCGGCGAGCAGTTTGCAGACAGGTTGAGCGTAGAGCGGCTCGACGTTTGAATCGGTCACTACGGCGATACGTTTTATCTTACCGAAGAGACCGTCTGCGATATCTGCGGCGCATTTTTCGGTCAATGCGTGACCTATTTCGATGTCGTAGGAATCGTCCACGACTTTTTTGAGTTCAAGTCTGAGTTTCATAAGTATTCTCCTTAAAAGTAGCACAAAGTGAAGGCAAACCAAAAGTCTTAGGAAGTTGAAAAGCAAGCTAAGTGAGGACAAAACCAAAAGTCTTAGGAAAGGGGGTCTGGGGGAATAACCCTTCTTCAGAAGGGTTTTCCCCCAGAGACTGAGCGGTTAAAGTCTCATGAGAAATAGCAAGAAGTTTATCGGATAAAAAATAAAATCGGCAATTTCAGAAAATCGAACAAAAACGCAGAAGCGTATAATTTAGCAAGTCTGTACGGAAACAAAAGAATTGCCGATTTTATTGTGCGAAAGAGCGAAGCGATTTTCGCACAACGACTGCGCGAGGTCGTGGATTTTCAAACGGTCGTGTTGTTTCACGGGTGAGCAATGCTCGCCCCTACATTATAAAAGCAAAAATCACAGCCCGCCGTCAACATATTCCGCGAACCGCATAAAAGCCGCTCTGCCCTCGTCAGTGCGCTTGAAAACGCCCGCGTGTTCAAGCACCTTCGCAAATATCTGACCGGTCTCGCTGCGCAGTATCTCATCAATATTATCGGCATTAAGCGACGTATGCCGCGAACGGATCTCGTCAGCCCATGCCGCGTGCTTGGCGATAAGCGGGTCGGCAGAAATCTCATCGCCGCTTACCATAGCTTTGCCAAGCGCCGAAAGCTCGCTCTTAAGACGGCTCGGCAGAACGGCAAGCCCCATGACCTCGATAAGCCCGATGTTCTCCTTCTTGATGTGGTGAAGCTCGGCGTGAGGGTGATAAACGCCCAGCGGGTGCTCTTCGGTCGTGATGTTGTTTCGCAAAACGAGGTCAAGCTCGTAATCGCTGCCGCGCCGACGGGCTATCGGGGTGACGGTGTTGTGCGGCTCGCCTTCCGTTTCGGCAAAGATGAAGGCTTCCTCGTCGGTGTAGCCGCGCCACGCCGCAAGTATCTTTTCCGCAAGCAGCGAGATACGCTCGGGGTCGCTGCCGCGAAGCCTTATCACCGACATTGCCCAGCGGACTATCCCCGCAGACACGTCGCCGAAGCCCTTGAAATCCAGCTCGGTCTCGACGGGCGCTTTCTCCATCGGGAAGACGTACCGACCGCCCTGAAAATGCTCGTGCGCGAGTATCGAGCCGCCCACTATCGGCAGGTCGGCGTTCGACCCGACAAAATAGTGCGGGAATTTCGTCACGAATCCAAGCAGCTTGTCAAACGCGCCCTTGTCGATCATCATCGGCGTGTGCCGCTTGTTGAACACTATGCAATGCTCGTTATAATACACATACGGCGAATACTGAAAGCCCCAGTCCTCGCCCGAAATCTCTATCGCGGCGATACGGTGGTTCTGTCTGGCGGGATAATCCACGCGCCCCGCGTAGCCCTCGCACTCGCGGCAGAGCTGACACTTCGGATAGCCCGATTGCTTGGCGTTTTTTGCGGCAGCAATGGCTTTCGGGTCTTTCTCGGGCTTGGAAAGATTTATCGTAATGTCGAGGTCGCCGTACTCGGTCGCGGTCTTCCAGCGCATATCCTTAGCGACGCGGTAGGTTCGTATGTAGTCGGTGTCGCGGCTGAATCGGTAGAAATAGTCGGTGGCGGCTTCGGGCGACTGCGCGTAAAGCTCTTCAAACCGCTTGTTCACGGCGGAAGGCGGCGGAGTCAGCAGACCCATGAGCTTCGTGTCGAACAGGTCGCGGCAGACGGTGCTGTTTTCGCACAAGCCCTTTCCGACCGCGTATTCAAGTATCTCCGCGAGGGTGCTTTCGAGGTCTATGTTTTCAAAAACCTCGTCGGGCTCTTCGTACTCGTCGAGACAGAGCGCTTCAAGGATACGGTTGGTCGCCCAAACTCTGTCAAGCGGTTCGATAAGCCCTTTTTCGAGCGCGTAGGTCACGAGCTTTTTTATGCTTTCGTATATCATAGGTCTGTTGTCCTCCTTCCGAGCTATGCTTTGTGTTTAATATTCTTACATTTCTTCCGCAGAGACAATTATCATACCGACTTTGCACAGATAATTATTTTAAAATGTCTCCGCGGCAAAAATCACGGTATATCGTCGTTTCATCGCTGAGACACAAAATGTCTCCGCGGCGGGAGATAAATTGTCTCGGCGAAGATAAAAACGGTATTTCTCTCGAGCAGACAATTTGATGTCTGCGCGTAAACCCCACGTTATCACAGCGTTTTTCTCGGGCAGACAATTTAAAAATTGTATTTGGGGAGGTACTTGTCCGACCGTATTCATCAGCCGATCGTTTCATATTTTTTCAGGAAGATTTTTTTGAACTTATTATATTGATTGTAGGGGCAAGCATTGCATAAACTATGTTCATGCCCGCGCCCGTGATATTGAACGACCGTGTCGAAATCCCGACTTCGCGCAATTCATTTGCGAAAATCGCTGCGCTCTTTCGCAAAATAAAATCGGCAATTTACTTGTTTCCGTCACGATATGCAGAATTACTCGTTTCTGCTTTTTTGCTGGCTTTCTTATGAAATTGCCGATTTTATATTTGGTCGGTGGGCTTCTCTTTTTACCTATAATTGCGACCGCTCCACGCTTCTGTGGGGGAAACCCTTCTGAAGAAGGGTTCTCCCCCACACCCCCTTCCTAAGACTTTTGGTTCTGCCCTCACTTTATGACTATCTTTTATCTCTTATCTTTTATCTTATATCTTTTTTTACAGTTCTATTTTGACTATTCTTCCCTCCGACACATACTGCCTGCACTTCACGCCTACCATATCAAGCATCATCTTGCTGGCGCGGGTCTCCTCCGAATCGGCATACTTGTCCGAAAGATAAACGACCTCTTTTATACCGCTCTGAATGATCGCCTTGGCGCACTCATTGCACGGGAAAAGCGAAACGTAAAGCCGCCCGCCTTTCAGCGAAGTCCCGCTGTTAAGAATAGCGTTAAGCTCCGCATGGCAGACAAACGGATACTTGGTATCGAGCTTCTCGCCCTCGCGACCCCACGGCATATCGTCGTCGCTGCACCCTGTCGGCATACCGTTGTAGCCCACCGAGAGTATCTTGTTCTCGTCGGAGACGATGCACGCGCCTACCTGCGTGTTAGCGTCCTTGCTGCGCTCCGCAGAAAGCAGAGCCACTCCCATAAAGTATTCGTCCCATGTTATGTAATCCTTGCGTTTCACTAAAATTCCCTCCTTAGTTGGTATTAATAGACCTGTCCGCTAACCCTCGCACAGCGTATGACAAAATCTTTTACCATGCTGCTGCGTTGTCCTCCTCACCGGGCGACAGCCCGCTTTCGTCGTCCGCCTTGCATCATGGCAAAATCTTTTGCCATACGCCGCACG
>JAILFF010000034.1 GCA_024697705.1 Ruminococcus sp. | reverse complement strand
GGAAGGGGGTGTGGGGGATAACCCTTCTTCAGAAGGGTTTCCCCCACAATCCGTGCCTAACAAGTCTCAATATAATTAGCAAGAAGTATTTCCGAACAAAAATAAAATCGGCAATTCATAAGAAAACCTACGAAAAAGCAGAAGTGAATAATTCTGCAAGTCTGTACGGAAACAAGTGAATTGCCGATTTTATTTGCATGAAAGAGCGGAGCGATTTTCATGCAACAGCGGCGCGAACGACCGTATTATGTCTGTATGAGATTCTCTCCGCCGTTTTGATATTCGGAACGTTCGCGCAATTCATTTGCGAAAATCGCTGCGCTCTTTCGCAAATATAAAATCGGCAATTCACTTGTTCTTGTACTGATTTGCTTGAATTATAGACTGCTCCTTTTTGTCGGCTTTCTTATGAATTGCCGATTTTATTTTGGGTCGAACAACTTCCTTTTTTACCTAAAAATTGCTGCCGTCCCCGGTTTTCGTGGGGGAAACCCTTCTGAAGAAGGGTTCTCCCCCACACCCCCTTCCTAAGACTTTTAATATGCCCTCATTTTGCGTGTTTTGTCGGCTTTGCCATATCTTTTATCTTTTATCTATTATTATCTTTTATCTAAAAAAGACAGCCCCGCGTTCGCAGGGCTGCCCGTATTTGGAAGCTGTACGGTTTTGCCGTACTCGTGGAAAGCTTATCCTTTGTATTCCGTGCCGTAATAGCACGCAAGATAGATCTCTTTAAGCTCGCTTATCAGAGGATAACGCGGGTTCGCTCCCGTACACTGGTCGTCAAAGGCGTCCTCGCTCATCTTGTCAAGCGTGGCAAGGAAATCTTCCTCCGAAATGCCGTACTCCGCAATCGTCTTCTTGCAGCCAACGTCCTCTTTCAGCTTCGCGATCATCGCAATGAGACCCTCGAAAAGCTCGCTGTCGTCATTGCCGCTTACGCCAAGCGCACGGGCTATCTCCGCGTATCTTTCAAGCGCATGAGGATACTGGTACTGCGAGAATGTACCCATCTTCGTGGGAACGGCGTTCGCGTTGAAGCGCATAACGTTCTCTATAACGAGAGCACAGCAGATTCCGTGCGGCAGATGATGATATGCGCCAAGCTTGTGCGCCAAAGAATGTCCGATGCCTAAGAAAGCGTTTGCGAAAGCCATGCCCGCCATCGTCGCGGCGTGAGCCATGTTCTCTCTTGCTTTAACAGCCGTCTGACCGTTCTCAACACACTCGCGCAGATTCGCAAACGTCATTTGCAGCGAACGTATCGCCAGTCCGTCGGTAAAGTCGGTAGCCATTATCGAAGCATACGCTTCAAGATCGTGTACCATGCAGTCGAGACCCGAAGCCGCCGTCAAGCCCTTCGGAGCGCTCATCATAAGGTCGGTGTCGATTATCGCCATTTTCGGCAGCAGCTCGTAGTCCGCAAGAGGATACTTGTGACCCGTCGTGTCGTCGGTGATAACAGCGAAAGGCGTTACCTCCGAACCCGTGCCCGAGGAAGTCGGTATGCAGACAAAATATGCCTTTTCGCCCATCTTCGGGAAGGTGTAGACTCTCTTTCTGATGTCGATAAAGCGCATAGCCATGTCGAGGAAGTCCGCGTCGGGGTGCTCGTACATCACCCACATGATCTTCGCCGCGTCCATCGCCGAGCCGCCGCCTATCGCGATTATCGTGTCGGGCTCGAAGGCGCGGATAGCCTTAACGCCCTCCAATGCGCAGCTCAGGGTCGGGTCGGGGGCTACGTCGAAGAATACGTTGTAGGATATGCCCATTTCGTTAAGCTTGTCGGTAACGGGCTTCGTAAAGCCGTTTTTGTAAAGGAAGCTGTCGGTTACGATAAAGGCTTTCTTCTTGCCCATAACTCTGCCAAGCTCGTCAAGCGCGAAGGGCAGACAGCCGCGCTTGAAGTATACCTTTTCGGGCGCTCTGAACCACAGCATATTCTCTCTCCTCTCCGCAACGGTCTTGATGTTCAGCAGGTGCTTCACGCCGACGTTCTCCGAAACCGAGTTGCCGCCCCACGAGCCGCAGCCCAGCGTCAGCGAGGGCGCGAAATCGAAGTTGTACAGGTCGCCGATACCGCCCAGCGACGAAGGCGTGTTCACGATAAGACGGCAGGTCTTCATGCGGTGAACGAACTTGTCGTACTTTTCGGGCTCGGTGTGGGTGTTTATCCACAGAACCGAAGTATGACCGAGACCGCCGTTGTTTCGCAGAAGCGCGTCTGCCTTATCGAGAGCGTCGTCGAAATCCTCCGCCTTGTACATACCGAGGATAGTCGTGAGCTTTTCGTGACCGAAAGCCTCGCTGCGGTCGGTGGATTCCGCCTCGCCGATGAGTACCTTCGTGTTTGCGGGAACTTCAAAGCCGCACATCTCGGCGATCTTCGCGGGGCGCTGACCGACGATCTTCGCGTTCAGAGCGCCGTTTATCAGCATTACCGAACGCACCTTGTCGGCTTCTTCGGGATCAAGGAAGTAGCAGCCGCGTGCGGAGAATTCGTTCTTAACCTCTTCGTAAATGCTCTTGTCAACGATAACGGTCTGTTCGGTGGCGCAGATCATGCCGTTGTCGAATGTCTTTGAATGGATTATCGAGTTGACGGCATTCACGATATCGGCAGAGCTGTCAATAATTGCCGAAGCATTGCCCGCGCCAACGCCTATTGCGGGAGTACCCGACGAATAAGCCGACTTGACCATTGCGGGACCGCCCGTCGCAAGGATTATATCGCTCTCCTGCATTACCTTCTTGGTGAGGTCGAGCGAGGGAACGTCTATCCAGCCGATGATGCCTTCGGGAGCGCCCGCCTTTACCGCCGCTTCGAGGACGATACGCGCCGCCTCGATGGTGCTGTTCTTTGCGCGGGGGTGGGGGCTGATTATTATGCCGTTGCGGGTCTTAAGGCAGATAAGCGTCTTGAAGATCGCGGTCGAGGTGGGGTTCGTAGTCGGGATAACAGCCGCCACAACGCCGATAGGCTCGTAAACGCGCTTTGTCCCGAGCGCGGGATTCTCCTCGAAAACGCCGCAGGTCACGGTATTTCTGTACTTATTGTAAATATGCTCGGCGGCGTAGTTGTTCTTTATGACCTTATCCTCAACTATGCCCATGCCCGTTTCCTCGACAGCCATTTTCGCAAGGGGAAGTCTCGCCTTATTAGCCGCGAGTGCGGCGGCGCGGAAGATCTTATCCACCTGCTCCTGCGAGTATTCCGCGAAGAGAGCCTGCGCCCTTCTTATCTCGGCAAGCTTTTCCTCCAGAGCCTCGATGCTGTCAACAAGTCTTGTTTTGTTCTCAGACATAATACCTACCGTCCTTTCCGTAGGGTGTCGTTCACGGCGACGAACAATCGTGTTCATGCCCCGTGCTTTCAGCTTCCAAACATCGGGGATATGCCTTATCTGCAATACCCCATGTACTTATTATACCACATTGTTATTTTTTTGTCAAGCACAAAAAATACGATATTTCTATTAATCTTTGATTAATTTGCTTATATATTTTCTTATTCCCCCTACGCGGGCAAAAAGGAGGGCAATGCTTTTTCCGACTGCCGATCGCCGGTTGATATTTTCATTCCGAGCCTAATTTCTGCCTTACGGCTTCTTCTATAAAGCTGTTTAAGGTTTGCTGATGTGATAAAGCATAAAGCGCGGCGCGTCTGTGAAGATCGCTGCTGAGTCTTACATTAAAGCTGCCTTTATATGCCGTTTCGGGTTCGGTATTCTCTTCCTTGCAGAGATCAAGATAATTGTTGACCGCTTCGTGAAAATCCTCTATCAGTTCGGAAGCACTTGTTCCCTCATAAGAGATAAGCGACCGAATGCCCTGCACTTTTCCAAAGAAAACGCCGTCTTCTTCGGAAAATTCCACGCTTCCGATATATCCCTTATATTCCATCGTATTTTTCATATCAATCCCTCCTGTTTCAATATGTCGATAAGCTGTTTT
>JAILFF010000031.1 GCA_024697705.1 Ruminococcus sp. | reverse complement strand
TATTGAACCTGCCCTGTATCTTCGAGAAATCATCGCCGCTGATTTTAGTAATGCTGTCGATAGCCTCCTGTGATGTGACCATGACCCATACTCTGCCGCCGCATTTCGTGCCGATCTCCTCGACTATCGTTTGCAGATTGAGCATAAGGTCGGAGTCCGAACCGATGTACTGACCTACCTCGTCGATCATGAGCAGCAGGCGTAGGTCTTTGCCCTTGCTGTCGATATATTCTTTTATTTCCTTGACGAGCTGCTCTATGGAAAGCTCTATTTCCTCCTCACCGTTGAACCAGTTACGGGCTGCGGTCTCGCTCATTCCGAGGGCTTCGGACATGGCTTCGACTATGTCGTCCTCAAAAAAAGCAAAAGAATCCCGCGAGTCCTCCCATTCACCGCCGTTGATACGCTCGAAAGAACTCCGGAATTCCTTTGTTTTACCCGATCTTGAAATAAACTGCTCCAGCTTCGCGACCTTAAGATCGTTGCCGTAAAAGCCGAGATGCTCATAGAAAACCTTTGCAAAAACGCGCAGGATAGCCGTTTTGTCCTTAGTGAGGGGGCTTTTGGAGTCAATATTGAAAAGTATCGTTTCGGTGGGGACTTTTACGCAGCTTTCAAGCTGTGCGAACATCATGGGGTCGTCGAACTTGTCCGCGAAATAATCCACGGCGTGCTTGCCGCCAACCATCTTGTTCGCAAGAAGATAGGAGAGTATTTTCAGAAAGTGAGATTTACCACTTCCGAAAAAGCCCGAGATCCACACGCCTATCTTATCGGTGGGCTGCTCCAGCGAATGCTCGTAATGGGTCAGAAACGTATTGAAATGACGACGAAGCTCGCGGGTGATGATATATTCCTCCAGTTCCTGCTTTATTGAATACTCGTCGTCCTGTGCCACCTTGATAACGCCGTTTATGTCGCGGTTTATATCGGCTCTGTATATATCCTGTAAACGCATTTTCAAACTCCTTTATGTAAAAACCGGGACATTCAGAGCATATTGAACGCCCGATAGTAATTTCCGTCATTGAACTCGTCAAATAAAGAAAGCTCCTGCCCGTTGAACTTACCGGGATAGAGCATCACGACCGGGATATCCGAAAAAATATGCTGCAAGTTATCGAGAATGTTATGTGCGCGCATGAACGGATACACCTTCCCGACGCCCGTGATAAGCAGTATATCCCCGCGCTCGTGCGGCTCGTACTTCATTTTCTCGACGAACGCTTCGGGAGCCGCGACCTTTTGCAGCTGTTTCAGAAGTCCGGATGTACCCTTCTTTTTCTCCATCGCGGGTATACTTTTCAGTATACGCTTTTCCTCGCATATCCGAAGGAATAACTTATACAGATCGCATTCCACGAGCCGGAAGGGCTGCCCGCCCTCTCTGATAAGATCGGCAAAAAATCCACGCACGATCATTTCGTCCTTCGGGTCGTAGCAGAAAACGTGTATGCCGACCTCGTTTGAAAGCCCCTTGTTGCTGAGAAACACTTCGTCGGAGAATCTCGCTTTTATCTCGTTCAGCTGGTTTATTATTTCGCTCAAAATGTCACCCCGTTCCTATTAACAGTTAAAAGCCGCCAGCACGTCGCTGTTTCCCTCAGCCCGCAGAACATTTTCCAGCTCCGGAAACAGATACACCGGCAGCAGGGTCTGCGAGCGCGGGCTTTCAAGATACTCGCACTCTACGAGAAACCTCACAAGTACCTGTTTCAGCTTTTTGATCGTCGCCTCGCTCCATTCGTTCACGGCAGGCACCTTTTCTGCAAGCTCCATAAAAAAGAGATTGACGTCTTTCTGCGTAAACTCGTATTCCTGCGTGCGGTATTTTGTGCCGATCACGTCGGTCATAAAGTCGTAGACGATGCTGTTCTCACACATTATCGCATACAGATTGATCTGCTTCGCCACTTCCGCCGAAGCGTCCGCAAGAAGTCTTACAAGTTCTTCGGAATCAAGCGCGTCTATACGCCGGAAGCAGGCGCGGGCTATGGTCTTTATCATTCTTTCGGTGGGATACTGGAACAGATTGTCCGCCGCGATCTCTTCGATTATTTCATCGCGGCTCTTTCCCTCACAGATAAGCCGCGCTACTATCCGGATCTCGTAGAAGAGGAACTGCTCTCTTGTAAGTCCGCCGTTGTAGTGGTTGTGATTCATTCTAAAATTCCTGAAAATCATCAAATATTGCTTTCGCAAAATTCCATATTTCATGATAAGGTTGTATCAATAGTAATATTATA
>JAILFF010000029.1 GCA_024697705.1 Ruminococcus sp. | reverse complement strand
AACTGCGTTCGTGCAAGTGTTCGCTTCGCTCACGATATTATGCGGAGGCTTCGCCTCGCACTCATTTTTATCACACTTTAGCCGTAGAACAATATTCATGCGGAGCGAAGCGTCCGCAATAATGCGCCGAAGGCGCTCCTTAACTATTCACTATTAACTATTCACTGTTCACTTTATAGGATATAGGTATCATCGGGAGGAGAAGGAAGGTTTGGCTGAAAGCAAGAAAAAGACCGGAGAGGCGGCAAAGTCAGCCGCCAAACCGAAGGCGGAGGCTTCAAAAGCCGCTAAGGCTAAAAAGACCGCCGCGAAAAAGCCCACTGCCTCCGAACAAGAGGCTATGCAGGCACAGTTCAGAGAGCGGCGGAGGTTCTGGTCGCTCATATTGTTTTTTTTCGGGATATTCGAGATCATCGTTACCTTTATTAAAGGCGACGGTCTGTGGGGAGCACTTTACCGATTTAACAGAGGTATGCTCGGGACGTCGGTTTTTGTGTTCGGTTTTTTTGTGATATATATGGCGATGTCCATAGCGGGGGAGAAGTCGCGCAATGCCGTCATCGCCCGCGCCATACAGGGCGGGGTGATGTTTTTCCTGCTTTCGGGCGCGGCGCAGATATTCTTCGGCGGCGAGGTCGAGGGCGCGGGCTTCTGGCTTAAGCTGAAAGGGCTGTACCTTGACGGCACCGAGCTGCACGGCGGAGGTATCGTCGGAGCGGTGCTCGGGTGGTCGATGCAGGCGCTTTTCGGGGCGATCGGCTCGAAAATAATGATCGTTATGCTGATACTGCTTTTCGCGCTGCTGCTTTCAAATCTGACGCTGCCGCAGGTGCTTCGTGCGATAGCGAGACCGTTTATCGGCGGGTTCAAGGCGCTCAGGGAGGACAGCAGTTACAGGGCTTCTCAAAGAAAACAGGCGGCGATCAATGCTCCCGAGTCGGACCCCGATTTCGCACGGTATGATAATTACGATTATGATTACGATTATTACGGCGATGATTATTCCGACGATTACGCTGAAGATTATGAAGACGACCGTTACCGCGAGCCCGAAAAGCCCATCAAAATGCGCGAGAACCGCCGCGCAAAGCCGCGCCGCGAACGTCTTGAAGAGCTCCGCCGCAGCGGTGAGGCTCCCGAAATGGATACGGGCGCGGTAGTTCGTGCGGTCAAGAAGAAAAAACGCAGCAGCATCGACTTTGCAAAGGTGCATCAGGCACAGCTTGAACGCATAAGGGCGGAGGAAGAGGAAGCAAAGAACCGCGCTGACAAGTTCAATGAAGAGCCCGAGACCGCGGAGGAAACCAAGCCCGCGATCACCGTTACGAGCGGCAGCAAGAAGTCAAAGGTCGTGCTTGACAAGGATACTGACGATATCGGCGGGACCGAATGGGCTGAGGAAGAGCTTGAAGCCGCAGAAGGCATGGAAGAGATAGCGGAAGAGCCCGCCGAGGAAAAGCCCAAGAAGAAAAAGTCCGACAAGCCGCCCACACGCGCCGAGATAGTCGCTGAGGAAAAGCAGAAAATGGCGGAGCAGATAAAGCTCGACGAGCTTATCCGAAAGGCTGCCGCCGACTCGAACCGCAAGCAGGGGACAAGCTCCATCGCCATCGACCCGAACGATGAATACCGCGTTCCCGCGGAGAACGAGACCGTCGAGTATGTTTATCCGCCCGTCGAGCTGCTTCACGAGGGCGAACGCCGCATCGCGGAGGAGGATATCCAGCGCGAGATACAGGACAAGTCGGCGCGGCTCGTCGAAACGCTTGAGACCTTCGGCGTGAAAACGCGCATTATCGGCATACACAGAGGTCCCGCCGTTACTCGCTACGAATTGCAGCCCGCCGCAGGCGTAAAGGTGCGTCAGGTGACGAATCTTGCCGACGATATCGCGCTGAACCTCGCCGCCGACAGCATACGTATCGAAGCGCCCATACCCGGCAAGCCCGCGATAGGCATCGAGATACCGAACGTCCACCGCGACAGCGTTTCCATGCGCGAGCTTATCGACAGCCCCGACTACCGCCGCGCAAAGGGCAAGCTTTCCTTTGCGGTCGGCAAGGACATCGAGGGAAACATCGTTATCGGCGATATCTCGGCGATGCCGCATATGCTGATAGCGGGAACCACGGGCTCGGGCAAGTCAGTATTTACAAATTCTATTATACTTAACATATTATTCCACGCGACGCCCGACGAGGTAAAGCTGATACTGATAGACCCGAAAAAGGTCGAGTTCCCGATGTACAACGGCATACCTCACCTGCTGATACCCGTAGTCACCGAGCCGCTGAAAGCCGCGGGTGCGCTGGGCTGGGCGGTAAACGAGATGATGCGCCGCTACAAGCTCTTTGAAGCGAACGGCACCAAGAATCTCGAAGACTACAACGAAATGGTGACGGAAATGCTCGAAAACGACCCCGAGTGCGGGCGCAGCAAGCTTCCGCAGATAGTAATAGTCGTGGACGAGTTCGCCGACCTGATGCTCGCGGCAAAGAACGAGGTCGAGGAATCGGTAATGAGACTGGCGCAGCTTGCGCGTGCGGCGGGTATGCATATGCTTATCGCCACGCAGTCGCCGCGAGTTGACGTAATCACGGGACTTATCAAGGCGAATATCCCTTCGAGAACGGCGCTCATGGTATCGAACATGAAGGACTCGATGGTAATTCTTGACAAGGTCGGCGCGGAAAAGCTTCTGGGTCGCGGAGATATGCTCTATCAGCCCGTAGGTATGCCGAAGCCGATGCGAATACAGAGCGGCTTTGCTTCTACTGCGGAGATACGAAGCATCGTTGACTTTTTGAAGAACGAACACGGAGCCGATTACGATCAGGAGATCGTCCACGAGGTAGAGCAGAATATGCCGAAGCCCAAGAACGACGAGGGCGCGGACATTTCGATAAATCCCGACGACGACCTTGTAAATCAGGCGATAACGATAATCGTCGAGACGGGCAACGCTTCGACGGCGTATTTGCAGCGTAAGTTGAAGCTCGGGTTCCCGCGTGCCGCGAGGATAATGGACGATATCGAAGCGATGGGCATAATAGGACCGCAGGAGGGCGCAAAGCCCCGAAAGATCAACATTACAAAAGAGGAATGGTACGAGCGCAAAGGAAGAGCATAAATAAGATAAAAGATAAGAGATAAAAGATAAAAGATATTTTGAACCGCAAAACCAACAAAAACCGTAAAGTGAGGGCATATTAAAAGTCTTAGGAAGGGGTTGGCACGAGCAAGCTCGTGCAGGGGATAACCCTTCTTCAGAAGGGTTTCCCCCACAGAAGCCCACGACGAAGGAGAACCTTTTGGAGAAAGACAGCCGTACCTCCCAAAAATAAAATCGGCAATTTATAAAAAAGCCGACGAAAAGGCGCAAGCGAATGATTTTGCAAAATAGAGCAAGAACAAGCAAATTGCCGATTTAATATTTGCGAAAGAGCGAAGCGATTTTCGCAAATGACTTGCGCGAATGTCCGAAAATCACAATGGCGAATGAATATCACGGACGCGCAATGCGCGCCCCTACATGGCTTTGCAAAGTATGCACAATACGCCGCGAAAACGCTCTTTAGCAAGACAGAATAGTCATAACAGCCGCCTTACACGCATATATATGCCCGTGAGGTGGTTTTTATGGTATGTACGCTGACTATGCTCAGAAATAAAGAGGTCATCGACGTGAAGAGCGGACTGCGGCTCGGCTACGTTGACGATATCGAGATAGACACCGAGACCGAGCGCGTGACTTCGCTTATCATCTTCGGCAGACCCCGCGTCTTCGGGCTGATGGGCAGAGAGGGCGATCTTATCGTGAAATGCGCCGAGATAGCCCTTATCGGCGAGGATACCATTCTCGTCAGACAAGAAAGCCCCGCGGTGAACCTGCGTTCGCGAACGTTCACCGTCGAGGATATGATGAAGTGAATGTGTATAAATTTTACTTGAAACCTGATGAAAAGTTCGTATGTCTGCACAACCGAATTTCTCTTGCATAATTCGTCGGAATGTGGTATAATATATAGGCAATTCGCACGGACGGCTTTCCGCGTGGTTCCCTCGGCAGCGAGGGTTGAACGGATAACACCCGCCCGGAGGATAGAATTTCTATACGCGAAAGCGGAAACAAAAACCAAAAGGAGGTCGCTGCAATGGCAGTAGTATCAATGAAACAGCTTCTTGAGGCAGGCGTTCACTTCGGACACCAGACAAGAAGATGGAACCCGAAAATGGCTCCGTACATTTTCACCGAAAGAAACGGGATCTATATCATAGATCTCCAGAAGACCGTTAAGAAGCTCGAAGAGGCTTACAATTTCGTTCGCGAGATCTCGGCAGAGGGCAAGGAGGTACTTTTCGTAGGTACCAAGAAGCAGGCAGGAGACTCGATCAAGGAAGAGGCTGTAAGAGCTGACGCTCATTTCGTAAACGCGAGATGGCTCGGCGGTATGATGACCAACTTCAAGACCATTCAGATGAGAATAAAGAGACTGGAGCAGCTGCATCAGCTCGAAGAGGACGGCACTTTTGACAAGCTCCCCAAGAAGGAAGTTGCCAAGCTCCAGCTCGAAATAGAGAAGCTCGAAAAGTTCATGGGCGGTATCAAGAACATGAAGAAGCTCCCCGGCGCTCTCTTCGTAGTTGACCCCCGCAAGGAGAAGATCGCTGTAAGCGAGGCTAAGAAGCTCGGTATCCCCGTGGTTGCTATCGTTGATACCAACTGCGACCCCGACGACGTTGATTATGTTATCCCCGGCAACGACGACGCTATCCGCGCTGTTAAGCTGATCGCGGGCTGCATGGCTGACGCTATCATCGAGGGCAGACAGGGCTCCGACAACGCAGAGGCTGAGGCTGTTGAGGAAGCAGCCGCAGAGGAATAATTCCTCATTATTAATTCCCACACAAGAACTTTAGAAATAGGCAGGCATTATTTGTCTGCCTATATTTGAGATATGAATAATACAGGAGGTATATTACAATGGCTGTTTCAGTTAAGGATATAAAGGCTCTTATGGAGCGCACCGGCGTTGGCATGATGGACTGCAAGAGAGCTCTCGTTGAGACCGACGGCGACGCCGAGAAGGCTATCGAGATACTTCGCGAGAAGGGTCTTGCTACTCAGGCTAAGAAGAGCGGCAGAGCTGCTGCCGAGGGTCTCGTAGTTGCCGCCGTTAAGGGCGAGGTTGGCGTTCTGCTCGAAGTAAACACCGAGACAGACTTCGCCGCCAACACCGACGATTTCAAGGCTTTCGTAAATGCGGTAGCGGACGTTGTTATCGACCAGAATCCCGCTGATGTTGACGCTCTTAAAGCTGCAAAGACCGCAGACGGCAAGACCGTTGACGAGACCCTGACCGAGCTCGCCGGCATGAAGATCAGAGAGAACATCGTTATCCGTCGTTTCGTTCGTCTCGAAGGCAAGCTTGCTTCTTACGTACACAACGGCGGCAGCATCGGCGTTCTCGTTAAGCTCGACACCGATCTCGCTACCGACGCTGTTGCTCAGGTAGGTAAGGACGTTGCTATGCAGTCCGCTGCTCTGAATCCTGCTTATCTTGACAGAACTCAGGTCCCCGCAGACGTTATCGAGAACGAGAAGAAGATCATGCTCGCTCAGATGGCTGAGGATCCCAAAATGGCAAGCAAGCCCGACAAGGTAAAGGAAGGCATCGTTGCAGGCAAGATCAACAAGTACTACAAGGAAAACTGCCTGCTCGAACAGGCGTTCGTAAAGGACGACAAGCTTTCCGTTCAGCAGTATGTTGATGCTGAGGCTAAGAAGCTCGGCGGCTCGATCGTTGTAGCAGACGTTGTACGCTTCGAGCGCGGCGAGGGCATCGAGAAGAAGGAAGAGAACTTCGCCGATGAGATCGCTTCTATGGTAAACAAGGGCTGATTTTAGTCTAAAAAAATTAAAGCGGCACCTCTGCTTTTTGGCGGGGGTGCTGTGATAATATCAAAATTTAATTAACAGGAGATTTTTGTTTGAAAAATTACAGTGTATCGGAGATAGCAGGCTGACCGGGAGGTCGTCTGTGATCTGCATGACCTCCCGGGTGACAGTCGAATCAATAAAATTACGACGATTT
Source organism: Ruminococcus sp. (assembly GCA_024697705.1). Lineage (GTDB taxonomy): Bacteria > Bacillota > Clostridia > Oscillospirales > Ruminococcaceae > YE71. The sequence continues at coordinate 16,011 of JAILFF010000029.1, read as the reverse complement.
TTCGGGAGGAAAAACAATGAATATCAATGATGTTATTATACGTAACGAAAAGGAAAGCGAACACCGCGAGGTAGAAAACCTCATCAGAGAAGCGTTCTGGAACGTCTATCGTCCGGGGTGCAGCGAGCATTACGTTATCCATGTGCTGAGAAACGACCCCGCATTTGTGCGCGAGCTGAATTTCGTCATGGAAAAGGACGGAAAGCTCATCGGGCAGAATATGTTCATGAAGACCGTTATCGAAAAGGACGGCGGCGGCGTGGTCGATGTCCTCACGATGGGACCTATCTGCATAACGCCCGAGCTTAAAAGGCACGGCTACGGGAAGATACTGCTCGATTACTCGCTCGAAAGGGCGGCGGAAATGGGCTTCGGGGCGGTGCTGTTCGAGGGGAACATTCTCTTTTACGGCAAAAGCGGCTTCACCTATTCTTCGGAATTCGGCATAAGATACCACGATCTGCCCGAGGGCGCGGACGCTTCGTTCTTTCTCTGCAAGGAGCTTAAGACGGGCTATCTCGATGGCGTGACGGGCGTTTATCAGACGCCGAAGGGCTATTATGTCGGCGACGAGGACGTGGAGCGTTTCGATCGTGATTTCCCGCCGAAGCAGAAGCTCAAACTGCCCGGACAGCTGTTCTGAAATGCTTTTTCAACAGACGTAAATAACTAATAATACAGCCCGGAATCGGTTTAGGTCGGTTCCGGGCTTTGTTTATTTGTTCTTTTTTAATCGGAAATGATCGTCGATAAAGTCGTTGAGTCTGCCAACTTTTGCCATTTCACGCTGCTTTTCCATATATTCTGTCAAAAAGTCCCTGATAGTATTCGGAAGGCTCATTATCCCAAGCCGCTGTTTGCGGAGTTTCAGCGTTATGCTGATGTGCTTTTTCAGCTCCTCGTAGCGGATCACCATGCGGTTTTCCTCCGCGAACGTCTTGATCTTCGCCGTCAGCTCGAAGGAGTACGCCACGTCGATCAGCAGTATGCCGTAGAACATTCCGATGAGGAACGCCGAAAGCGGGTGCTCGCGGAACAGACTGACAAGCCGCTCGATGCGCGGGTGTATCAAAAAGTAGTAAAACGCCGCAAGCACCGTCCAGTAAAGCGTGTACCTTACGCAGACGATGCCCTTGTAATTGAACCGCATATCCGAGTAATCCCACAGCTTAAGGTGTCGGTGCAGAATGAATATCTCGCCCGCGGCGAATTCCACGGCGGTTATCGCCAAAGCCATCAGCGCGAAAAGCGCGGCTTTGCGGAGGTATAGGTTTTCGATGCCGAGATACTTTTCCGATAACGTCAGCAGGAAAAGCATTACCAGCGCAAAGCCGTAAAGCGGCAGGCAGGGACCCATCAGAAAGCCCGGGTTTATCCAGACGCGCTCCTTGTTGTCGGACGAGAATCGGCGGAAGATAACCTCGATGCACCAGCCGATCATGCTCCCCGTCGAAAACAGAAGCAGGAATACAAGAAAATAGTACGCTATGCTCATTTTGCGCCTTCTCCGCTCTCGAAGCGTTTCAGGCTGTGCTTTTGCAGCGCCGCCGCCAGCAGCTCGGGAAGCCGCTCGGGAGGACAGGCAAAACAGGGAATGTCCATTCCCGCAAGTCTGTTCGCCAGTTCCGAATCGTAGCAGGGCTTGCCGCTGTCGGCGATGGCAAGCAGGATGATCACGTTCACGCCGTTCGATTTGAGCGTTTCGAGCCGCCTTTCCAGCTGGGCGCGGTTGCCGCCCTCGTAAAGGTCGGTCACGAGGAAAAGCGTGGTCTTTGCGGGCTCGGTGACAAGCTCCTCGCAGTAGGCTATCGACTTGTTGATGTCAGTGCCGCCGCCTAACTGAATCCCGTACAGCAGATCGACGGGGTCGGAGCACTTCTCCGTCAGGTCGTTGACAGAGGTGTCAAAGGCGATAACGTGGGTTTTCAGCGAGGAAATGCTTGCCAGTATGCAGCCCATTATCGAGGAATATATCGCCGACTGCGCCATTGAGCCGCTTTGGTCGATATCGAGAATGACCGTCCGCGAGCCCGAGCGCTGCGCGTGGTCGAAGAAGTAGAAATGCTCAGGCAGCAGCCGCCTGCGCTTGCGGTCGAAGTGCTTCAGATTGCGTCGTATCGTCATTTTGTGGTCGAGCGCCGCAGCGGAGGGTATCGGCGAATGTTCGCGCTTGTTGAGACTGCTTGTCACCGAGCGTTTCAGGTCGTCGGCAAGAAGCTTGTTTATCTGTTCGACGATCTTTGCGATATACACGCGGGCGTTGTCCTTTGCCTTCGCGGGAATCTGATCTTTCAGCATCAGCAGCAGCGAAGCCGTCGAGATATCGGGTTCGAGCGAATCGAGCATTTCGGGCTCGAAAAGCAGCTGCTTCAAGCCGCGGCGCTCAATGGCGTCGTTTTGTATAACGCGAATTTCCATCGGCGAGAAAAGCGCGCGCAGGTCGCCGAGCCATTTTGTCAGCTTCGGCGAGGACGGTCCGTGTCCCGCATTTGCCCCGCCGTTTTCATCTCGCGAATTGCCGCCGTAGATCTGACTAAGCGCCGAATCCATAAGCAGCTCTTCTTCGGAAAGCTCCATTCCGCCGCCCGCCGCACCCGAAAGCCTTTGCTGCGAATCCTCGCCGAGAATCAGCCGCCAGCGTTTCAGCAGAGCCTTGTTTTCGTTCGTAATTTCCATATCAAATATCTCCAAAGTCAAAATCGTCAAGCTCGTCGATCGCCGACTGCTCCTCTTCGGTCACGGCGGCGGTGATAAATTCGTCGGCGTTGGTGCCGGAAAGCCCGAGAAGCTCGGTGATGTTCTCGGCGATATCGGCTTTTTCGCCCGCCGAGAAATCGCCGAAGGTGCGCCGCAGAGCGATAAGCACGCTTTTGAATTCCTCGCCGTCAAGCTCCTCAATGAACGAGCAGAGCTTTTCCCACACGCTTAAGCGGCTTATCAGCGCACGGTGATTGCGCTTTGAAAAGCCCTCGAACCAGGCGGCGGCTTCGGCGGGAGGTGTGCCGTGTGAAAGCCTGCGCGAGATAAGCTCCGAAAGCTTTTCTGCGGCGATCTTTCCGCGCTCGGCAAGCAGTGCGCAGGCATAGCCCGAAACGAGCATATTGATATCGTCGCTGTCGGAAAGCCCTGTCAGCAGATCAATGAATCTTTCGCTTTCGAGGCAATCGTGCGCGGTGCAGGCGTCGTTTACAATCGCAAGCGTCGATGTGAGAAGCAATGCCGCGTCGGGAGCGCACTTTGCTTCGGTCGGCATCTGCAAGCATATCCGCAGAAAAAGCTGACTTATTATCGGCACCAAAGGCTCGGGGTCGATGCGGCGGATATTGCCGTAGCGGACGATGCCCGAAAGCTCCGCCAGCGCTTCGCCCTCGTCGGGAACGGAACTACATTCCGCCGCAAGCTCGGTCAGACGCGCCGAAGCGCTTTTTACGCAGTCCTGCAAGCCGCACTCAAACGAGCTTGTGACGAGCTGCGAGATCTCTTTGAGCGACTGCGATTCGGTCAGCTTCAGCCCGAGCGTGTTCCGCGCCGCCTGTACGACCGTGCTGCCGATGAGTGATGCTTCGACTATCTGTATCTCGGTCTCGGGCACCCATCGCAGCTCCCACTTTTCAGCCCATGTCGCGTTGTCCTGCTGTCGTCTTTGCTTTTCGCCGAAATGTACCCCAGCAGCCAGCAGACGGTGCAGGAAGTACGAACGGTTCAAGTCCAGAAAAGCGGACTTTTCCGACTTCACGCGGATATTCTCGCGCAGGTCGAGTTCAAGTGTCTGCACCGTCGGCGTGCGGAAGCGGTCGAGCTTCAAGTCTTTCAGCTGCCGCATGAAATCGTCCTGAACCGACGTGCATACCGAGCCTTCGGGCAGCTCGCCTATCCGTGTGCCTATCTCCACGTCCGCGCAGGCAAGCGACACCTCGCCGAAGCTGCCGTGACCCATGCAGGTGACAGCCGCGTCCCGCAGGTCGGCAAGACAGGGCGATCTTCCGCCGCGTATCGCTGCAAGGGTGTCGGCAAGCCGCACCGCTTCGATGACCTCCGCGCTCGAAGCCGCGAAGCCGTTTTTCCGCTGAAACGCAGCTATCCTCGAAAGATACTCGGCGGGCGTGTTTTCGCTTTCGCCGCGGCAGAGGTTTTTGTACATTATCTCGTGATAGCCCGGCGCTTTCGCCCCCGCGCCGTAGCCCGAACGCGCCGAAAGACGGTAATTGCTGTAAGGCATCAGGGTAGCCTTCGTCGGCACGGTCTTGAGCCGGTTTGTGAGCTTTTCGTCAGCTTCCGAATAAGGCACGTTCTCCAGCCCCGCCGTATGGAAAGCACCCGTTATGACCGCCGCACGCCCGTATTTTTGCTCGGCTTCATTGATGCGGCGGCGCATATACGCCTCGCGAAGCTCGTTGTGCTTATCCTTCGGCGAAAACTCACGCAGAGAACGCCCGTACTCCTTAGCGGCGGCAAGATAATCGTCCAGATCGCGAACCTGCTCGAAATTGTATTCCCAGAAAACGTCGTCGTCCTGTCCCGTCGCCTTTTCGAGCATATCGTAAACGGAGGGCTTTTTCGGCTCGTTTTCTTCTGCACTGTCCTCTTTTTCGGACTGTTCCTCCAATGCGTGGTAAAGTGACGCTTCGCCCGGCAGGTCGCAGAATTCGACGGGGATATTGCCGTGCTGACGCGCCCATTTCATCGCGTTGAGCTCGGGCGAATGGAGTGCTAACGGGTAAAGCACGGTCTTTACGGGCGCTGTCTCGGTGTAGGCGAGTATCGCTGCCGGGAATCTCACATCGTCCCGCATCAGCGGCTCGATCAGCCCCGAAAGGTCGGAGGGTCCCTCGATAAGCACGATATCGGGCTTCACGCGGTCGAGAAACCTGACGACCAGGTGCGAGCATATCGGCGAAAAATGCCGCACTCCGAAATATTCAGCCATTATGCGTTCCGCTCCTTACATTCCGCGTAAAGCCCCGAGTAGCCCTTGCCCTTTTTGCGCATGACGTTTTCGAGGTACTCAGTCCACGCGGCTTTGTCCTTGTCGTCGTCCTTGACGATGGCTCCCTGCAAGGCGGCGGCAAGCTCGCTGTCCGTGACCTCGCCGCTGCCGAAGCTGCCCGAGATAGCCATGCTGTTGACCATCAGCGAGATAGCCTCCGCCGCCGAAAGCACGCCGCTCGTCGGCTTAATCTTCACCTGTCCGTCAAGCGTTTTGCCCTGACGAAGCTCGCGGAAGATCGTCACGACCTTCTCAAAAGCGCTGTCGTCGGGGAGCTTCGAGGTCAGTTTGAGGTCGCGGGACATCTGCGCCACGCGGCTCTTGACGATATCAATTTCGGTCGCCATATCGGACGGCGCGGGAAGTATCACGATGTTGAATCGCCTTTTGAGCGCCGAGGACATCTCGTTTACGCCTTTGTCGCGGGTGTTCGCCGTCGCGATTACCGAGAACCCGCGCCGCGCCGCGACTTCCTCGCCGAGCTCGGGGATAGCTATGCGCTTTTCGGAGAGGATAGAGATGAGCGCGTCCTGAACCTCGCTGGCGCAGCGGGAAATTTCTTCAACGCGGGCGATAGCGCCTTCCTCCATAGCGGTATAGATCGGGCTTTTCACGAGCGAATCGAAGGACGGTCCGTTCGCCAGAAGCATGGCGTAGTTCCATGTGTAGCGGATCTGCTCTTCGGTGGTGCCCGCCGTTCCCTGTATCACGCGGGAGGAATTGCCGTTTATCGCGGCGGTAAGATGCTCCGAGAGCCACGATTTGGCAGTACCCGGCTCGCCTATCAGCAGAAGTGCGCGGTCGGTGACAAGGGTAGCTATGCAAATTTCCACCAAGCGGCGGTCGCCCAAATATTTCGGCGTAATAACGGTCTTTCCGGCTTTGCCGCCCATGATGTAGGTCAGCACCGAGCGCGGGGACATTTTCCAGCCCTCCGGAATGGGGTCTTTCTCGGCGGCGATGAGCGCGTCTATCTCGGTCTTGTAAAGCTGCTCGGCGGGCAGGCGTAAAATTTCCTTTGACATATATGTTCGTTCCTTTCGGTGTTTATTTTTTTGTGCGTGAGATGATCTCCAGCGCTCTGTTGATCTCTCTGAGCGAATCGCTCACGGTGTTTGATGCAAGCTTGTTTTGCATTTTTTTGATCTGTTCGGCAGCTTTTTCAAGCTCGGCGGGAACGCGTCCGGGATCTCTGAAACGTGAATACATCGCTGTAAATTCATAATAGAATATCTTGCCTAATTTGGTCACATAGTACATGATATGATCTGTAATAGCCCCGTCCGGCAGACGTCCGTATTCTTCAAGCAGATACATCGGTTCAAGTTCGGGCACTTTTTTGAAGCTGTCAAGCGCGAAGGTCAATGCCGCATTTGTGACCCTTTCGGTGTCCGCGGGAGCGCATTTTCTTATTAATGACAGCAGGGAATAATTGCGCCTGTCCTCCCTGTCTTTTGTCTTATAGGGCGTTTCGGCAAGTATTTTCAGCAGCTTGTCGGGCAGGCGCTCGAATAATACCGTATCTTTGAGCTTCGGAGCGTCGTCCATTTTCCACATCGTCAGATGATAGCCGTCGGGGTAGGCGATGAGATTATCGATCAGCGAGCCGAATTTGCCGATATACCTGTCAATGATATCCTTTGGCAGCTCGAACGCCGCTTCGCCCTTCACCATTATATCCGAAACGAGCTTGGTAAAAAACATCGTGTCGGGGTATTTTCTGTAAAGCTGTTCTATCATAGCGGTGTAGGCAGGGTCGCCGCTGTGGGTGATATTTGAAAGCAGTATCCTTTCGAGCAGCTGACCGTATCCGCCGTATTTCGGCGCTCTCTGTGCCAGTTTGTCGAAGCAGTCGTAAACGTCGGTCTTGCCGCAGAGCATATTCGCGATTTTGACGGGGAAATCGACCCACGGCTTGTCGATAGACTTTGCAAGCTCCGAACGCGCAAGCTGCGAGCAGACGGGATATTTTGCCAGCGAGAACGCCGTGATGTACGCGGGCTTGAATTTCTCCGCAAGCTTTGCAAAGATCGGCTCCGCCTGCGGAGGGCTTATCCTTGCTATGGCTTCGAGCGCGGCAGTGGCTACCTTGTTCTTGCTTGTTTGGTAAAGCTCGATAAGGTCGCCTGAGTTCTCAGCGGAGTGTCCGAGCGCGTTTATGCAGTTGATGCGCACTCCGGCGGGGGCGTTTTCGTCAAAGGCAAGCTGTCTGAACCTGTCGGCGTATTTGCCGCCCGTTATCTGCGTGATAAATTCTATCTGCCTGCCCGTTGCCTTGGGATTAGTCATATCAATGCTGTCGAAAAGCGGCTGAACGAGCGCACCGCCGCATTTCTTGCAGAATATTTTCGCAAGCTTACCGAAATTTTCGCTGTTATTATCGCAGTTGTCGAGGAAGGCGCGGACGAGCCGCGGGTCGTCGGCAAATTCGGCAAGCTCGGGGGGAAATTCCTTAATGCTGTTTTTTGCCTTTATTATAACATCCGTCAGTTCGGTGAGCTTTGAATTGGGGATATCGCGCGGCGTAAATCCCGCGTTATTTATTGGTGTTGTCTCGGAACTGTCCGAAAAACTTCCCTGCGTGACGGCGAGCGCTTCGGCGAGGGCAAGGCAGTCTGCAATCGGCACGAACTTGTTCGTGCAAGCGGGAGTGTTCTCACTCGTGAGCATATCGGTACACATCTTGTGGAGCTTTGCAAAGACCTTGTTCTTCTGCGCCAACGGCTCGAAGCCGTCAACAGCGCGTCTGAGCCTGAAATCCTCGGGGATAACGGCTGTTCCCGCCGCTGCCGCCGCGTAAAGGCGGTCAAGAAGCTCGTAAAATGGATTGGTAACGGTGCGGTTTTCCATTTGCTGTTCCTTCTTTCTGCTTTACACATTATACCTTTTGAGGTAATCTTCGGTAAGTTTCATAGCACCTCTGATAACGGCAACTCCGTCGGCAATGACCTGTTCGGAGAACTTGTCCTTCATCTCGGGGATATGGTAGACGGCAGCCCGGAACTCGTTGTATACCTGCCTTGCGAAATGCTCCGACGCGCCCAGCGTGTAAAGCGTCGTCGGCAGCTTGCCCTTCTTTTCGAGCGTGTGAATCAACATTCTGACGACAGCGCCCTCGGGCAGTGTATTTCCGTAGGACATGAGCTCCTCCACAGCCACTTTGTTGGGGTAGCATTTATCGCAGAGCTGCGCGTATTTGAAGGCGGCGGCTCTTGCTTTATTCGCCTCCTCCTCGTTGCAGTGGTAGACGGCGCAGAGGTTTCTGATGCGCAGACAGTTGGTCTCGGGGTCGTTTTTCTCAACGGGTTCCACCGAGAGAAGCACGTTCAGCAGTCCGTCGGGGATATGGTCGCAGAAGGACATTCTCGGCATATCGCTGTAATACATACCGAGATAATACTCGCCCGTGGAATAATCGCAGTTTATCATGTTTACGAATCTGTGCAGCTCCTTGATATTCCCGCGCAGGTCGTCAGCGAGTATCTCAAAGGCTTTATCGCCGCTGCGCCTGTATTCGAGTATCAGCCGCGTGAAGATCATTTTGTCGGGATAGCGGCGGTAAAGCTGCTCGATCATCTTGGCGTAGTCGTCAAAGTATTTTTCGTCGAGAAGCAGGTCCTTGATAAGCGTTCTTTCGACGTAATAGCTCAGGTCGTGGTAAACAGAGCTTATTTTACAGCGTTCGATGCCGACTTTTATGATAAGCTCAAAGCAGTCGTAAACGTCGTTCTTGTTGCGCAGAAGCTCTTCAAAATCGTTGTCGAAGCCCTTGTCGGGGTGCTGCTCCAGATATTCCTTCAGCCTTTCGCGGACTAACTGCGAGCAGACGGGGTATCTTGCCTGCGAGAACGCCTTGCAGTAAGCAGCCTTGTATTTCTTCGCGAGCTTTTCAAAGAGCGGCTCCGCCTGCGGGGGGCTTATCCTTCCTATCGCTTCGAGAGCAGTGGTGGCTACCTTGTTCTTGCTTATATTGTAAAGCTCGATAAGGTCGTCGGCACACTCGTCGAAGCGGCTCAAAGCGTTTATCGCTGCGATACGCACACCCGCGGGGGCGTTCTCATCGAAAGCATACTGCTTGAAGCGTCCTATCAGTTCGCTGCCCGTGAAATCCGCGATATAGTCAATCTGCCTGCCCGACGCCTTGGGATTGTTCATATCCATGCTTTCCAAAAGCGGCTCGACGAGGGCGCTGCCGCAGACCTTTGCAAACGTCTTTGCGTATTCTGCCACGTTCTCGCTGCTTGAATCGCAGTAATTGATAAATTCCGTAACGAGGCGCGGGTCGTCGGCTACGGGCGGGAGCGACTCGGGAATATATTTTGAGCCGTGTTTTGCCTTGGCTATGTACTCCTTGAGAGAGGTCAGCTCCGAGTAGGTGATATCATGCGGGGTGAAGCCGCTGCCCTTTGCGGGCGTTGTCTCGGAACTGTCCGAAAAACTGCCCTGAGTGACTGCGAGAGCTTCGGCAAGGGCAAGGCAGTCGGCAAGCTGCACGAACTTGTTCGTGCAAGAGGGAGCTTTCTCGCTTTCGCTCGTCAGAAGCCCCGCGCACATCTGATGAAGCTTCGCGAAGACCTTGTTTTTCTGTGCAAGCGGCTCAAAGCCTTCGACAGCGCGTTTCAGTCGGAAATCTTCGGATAAAACGGCTGTTCCCGCAGCCGCAGCCGCGTAGAGACGGTCGTAAAGCTCGTAGAAGGGATTGGTCCTGTTTTCCATTATAATTCCTCCTCCTTTAAAGCCTTGCAATGCCGTTTTCGGTGACGGCAGATATCGCCGCCGCCTTGATCTCGTGAGCCGTGCCGTCGTAGAACAATGCGCAGAGCATAGCACCGTCGGTAAGTCCGCCCGCTATCAGCTTAAGCGTTCCCGCCGTGTCGGGGTAATGCGGGTGAGCCGAAAGCCGCACGCGCTCCTCGCCGTGAATGAGGACAGCCGCTCCGTCCGTTGTGTATTCTATTCGGTCAAAGGGCAGCAGCAGAACGGCGTAGGGTGCGGCAAGCGTGTTTTTCAGCTCGTTTTTGGCTTTCTTTACCGCGTCGGCAAAGCTCGGTTCGGCTTTGGAAATGATCGTTTTGTATGTGTCGGCGGTGGAGGGCGCGGCGGTGAAGCTCTCCCAACGGACGCGCCTGTTCATCGTGCCGGGGTAGAGATACAGCGTTTCTATCGAATACACCCCGAAAGCCGAATCCTCCTCCTTGATGTGCTTCATCGCTTTATACGGGCGAATGTTCTCGGTGGTGAATATCTCGCCGCTGTCAAGGTCAGCCCAGTAGCCCACGTCGGTCAGCAGCTTGCGCACCTTGTCGTCGATAACGGTGAACGAAAGCTGCGTGAGCCGTGCGTTCTCTTTGAAAAGCCCTATCTCTTTGAGCTGGGTGAGCTTCCACACGCCGCCCATCGCTTCGTAAAGCACGCTGTCTTCGGGGAGCACTTCGCCGTTTTCGAGCTTGCGGTCGATGTACTCGCGGCACTTCTTCACCGACGACGAGAGCCTTACGCACTTGTGTATCAGCTCCCGCAGAGCGGATTCATCGTTCGCATGAACATCGTTCGCATGAACACCGTTCATGCCGCCGCCGCCCCCGTATTTCTCGGCGGCGCCGACTATCTCGTAGATAAGCTGCTGCGGCTCGGGCAGGTAGTAGTCGCCGAGCTGCTTGGCAAGCTGCATATACTGCTCCGCCGCCGCCTTGCTTACTGCCGAAGCCCCGTGCGAGAGAATGTCGTTCACGAAGCTCTCGGCGAGGTCGAGACCCTCGCGCTGCTTTTGGAGCTTCTTGGCGGCTGCGGCGGTGTTCTTCTTGGGTGCGGGCTTCGGCGCGGCGGCGTTGGCACAATCGGAGTTTGTGCAGGCTGCCTTTTCCGCCTTCTGAGCTATCTTGCCGCGCTTTCTCTCGATGTCCTCGGGCACCTCCGCCTTTTCAAAGGTCTTTCCCGCGAGGTAGTCGTACATAATAGCGAGGGCGTGCTTGCAGGGGAACTGCCTGCTCGGGCAGGAACAGCGGTACACGGGCGCTTCGCCGATGAAGTCCGCCGATGTGTAATAGGGGTTCTTTCCGCTGCCCTTGCACTCGCCGAAGATAAGCGTTTCGTCGTCGCTGATGCAGAGCTTTTGGAAGCCGTCCTTATCGGATATTTTTTTCGCGTTCGAGAGTGCCGCCGCATTGGGCGCGGCGCTCCTGATAAGTTCTTCTGTTATCGTGCTTGCTTTCTGCATGGAATCAAGCTCCTTTCGTTTTTCTTTGATCATATTATAGCATACTAAGTGTGTCAAAAACGGAACAATAAGAAATATTTTTTTGATTTATGATAACGCCGTTTATTAAAGCGCGAACCGTTTCGGGAGAAAATCTTTCAGGCGGTATCTGCCGTCCGTCAGGATTATCATAAAATCGTCGCCGCAGAATTCGCTCATCACCTGCAAGCACGCGCCGCAGGGACAGCACGGCTCGGAAAATACCCCGTCGATGCCGCCGACTATCGCAATGGCGCGAAACTTTGTGCAGCCTTCCGACACCGCCTTGAAGATAGCGGTTCGCTCGGCGCAGATCGTCAGCGAGTACGAGCTGTTCTCGATATTGCAGCCCGTAAACACGCGCCCGTCGGCGGCAAGCAGCGCCGCTCCCACCGAAAAGCCCGAGTATTTTGAATAAGCGTTGGCGGCTGCCTCACGCGCAAGCCGCAGCAGTTCCTTGTCGGTCATAGGAAATGTCTCCTTTCGTTCCGATGTTATGGATAATAAATATAATTATACTATATAATAATATACTTGTCAAGCATATTATACAAATCAAAGAAAGTTTATTCCGCCGCGCCGAAATGTTTTCGCGGGAAAGCCCGAATTTCCGAAAAAATCATTGACTAAACCGCCGCCGTGTGCTATAATAGTTAAACAGATGTTTTGATAAAAATACGATTTTAACACGTTTCCTTGGTATTACAAAGGTGATGATAAAACGAATGGAAAAAAACGATAATAAACGCTTTACCGGCAAGACCTCGTATATCCGATATGCCCTTAAAGGCAGTTTCGGCTTTTTTATCGCTTCGATGATGCTTTCGGCGGCGATAGCGCTTTTTGATCTTATCAATCCGAGAATAGTTTCCTGCGTAGTTGACAACGTTCTCGGCAGCGAGACCGCGGCTGAGGGCAGCTTCAACGCCCTCCTGCTGAACTTTTTCGGCGGTGCTGCGAACGTCCGCGAAAAGCTTTGGATCCCCGCGCTTGCCGTCGCTGTCGTGGCGCTTGCGGGTGCTGCCGTGCGCTACGGGCAGGGGATCACGAACTCGCTCGGCGCGGAAAGGCTCGTCAAACGCATAAGGAACACGCTGTTTGCTCACACCGACCGCCTGCCCATGTCGTGGTACGGCAAAAATCAGACGGGCGATATCTTGCAGCGCTGTACCTCCGACGTCGAGACCGTCAAGAATTTCGTTTCCGTGCAGCTCACCTCGTTTGCGCGGATAGTCCTGCTCGTCGTGATAAGCGTCGTCTTCATGGCGGGGATAAACGGCACGCTGACCCTCGTGGCGGCGGCGTTCATTCCCGTGATAGTCGGCTATTCGGCGTATTTTCACGGAAAGATCGGCGAGACCTTCATGAAGGCGGACACCGAGGAGGGCATTGTTTCTTCCATCGTGCAGGAAAATCTTACGGGTATCCGCGTGGTGCGAGCCTTCGGCAAGGAGGCGTATGAATGTGACCGCTTCATCAGCCGAAACCGTGATTACACGGCGCTTTGGATAAAATTCATGAAGCTTATGAGCGCTTTCTGGTCGATAGGCGACCTTATGTCGGGCTTGCAGGTGATGATCGTCGCGGTCATGGGCGCGGTATTCTGCGTGAATAAGGGTATGACCGCGGGAAATTACATTGCGTTCATCTCGTATAACGCCATGCTCGCGTGGCCTGTCAGGGAGCTTGGCAGAACGATAGCCGAACTCAGCCGCGCAGGAGTCGCCATCGACAGAATAATGTATGTTATGAACGCCGTTCCCGAAGAGATAAACGACGAGAAAATGCCCGATGTACAAAATAACGGACAGCTTATCTCGCTTGAGGACGTTTCATATTCTTATACCGACGGCATAGATGTGCTCAAAAATATCAATATGCATATCAGGCGCGGGGAGAAGCTCGGCATCATCGGCGGCACGGGCTCGGGCAAAAGCACGCTGACCGATATCCTCATGCGCACCTGCGACCCCGAACGAGTGCGCGGGAAAGTCACCTTCTGCGGCAGAGAAGCGGGCGAATATCCGCTTGCAGCCTACCGCCGCCGCTTCGCGAGGGTATTGCAGGAGCCGTTCCTATTTTCGGGGACGATCTCGTATAATATCGGCATAGCCTCGGAAGACATCACGCCGGAACAGATCGAACGCGCTGCGGAGGACGCGGCGCTTATGACGGCGGTAGATAAATTTACAAACGGCTTGGAGACCTTCGTAGGCGAAAGAGGAGTGACGCTCTCGGGCGGTCAGAAGCAGCGCTGCGCCCTTGCCGCCTGCCTTGCGAACGCCGCAACCGCCGATGTGCTTATCCTCGACGATTCGTTTTCGGCGCTCGACGCGGAGACCGATTCACGGATAAGGAACACGCTTTTCACAAATTACCCCGATACGACAATGATAATAATCGCCCACCGCATTACGACGATAGCGGGCTGCGACAGGATATACGTGCTCGACAAGGGCAGTATCGCAGCGGAGGGCACTCACGCGGAGCTTATCTCGCGTGAGGGGATTTACAAGGAGATATATGAACTTCAGCAAGGAAAATAAACGCGGAGTTATCCCGATGATGCTGACGGTCGGCAAGCCGTATCGCCGCGATCAGATCGTCATGATAGCGGGCGGCTGCATCACAAGCGCCTGCGATTCGATCTTTCCGCTTTTCAACAGCTACGCGATTGATAACTACATAGCGAAGAAGACCCTCTCCACGCTGCACATATTCATCGCGCTTTATGTGGGGCTGCTCATCTTTCAGGTCATTGCGACCTACGTTTCGACGAAGCTGGCGGGCAAGGTGGAGGTGTCTGTCAACCGCGATCTGCGCGACGGCGCGTTCACCCGCTTGCAGAGCCTTTCGCTTTCATATTTTAACAGCAACAGCATCGGCTCGATTCATTCCCGCGTGATGAGCGACACCTCGAAGATCGGCGAGACCGTCGCGTGGCGTTTGATGGACATCGTGTGGAGCGGAGCATATCTAATCAGCGTGCTTATCAACATGGCGATCGTATCACCGCCGCTTTTTGTGATAATACTCATTATGATACTGTTTGCGGCGCTGATGACGTTCTTCTTTCAGGAAAAGCTTATCGTCATCAACCGCAGGATTCGCAAGCAGAATTCGGTGCTGACGGGTGACATGAACGAGATGATAACCGGGCTTCGCGCCGTAAAGTCAATGGCTATCGAAGGCAAAACGGAGAAGAACTACGCCGCCGACACCGAAGAGATGCGTCGTCTTTCGGTGCGTTCGGGGCATTATTCGGCGATGTTCGGCGCGGCGATAAGCATGGTCGGTGCGCTGGTGCTTTCGGTGGTGCTGTGGCGCGGCGGAAGGCTCACGACCGAGGGCAGCATGATGATCGGCTCGCTTTCGGTGTTCATGTCCTATGCGGTGGGTATGTTATGGCCTATCCAGAACATCGTCACGACGCTTACGCAGATCGTGACTATCAAGGCGAACTGGGAGCGTTACATCGAGCTTACCGAAACGCCCTCGGACGTCAGCGATACGGCGGCGGTCATCGAAAAGTACGGCGACGCTTTCAACCCCAAGCGCGAGAACTGGGAGGATATGCGCGGCGACATTCGCTTCGACCGTGTGAGCTTCACCTATCCCGACGGCGATACCGAAGTGCTGACGGATTTCTCGCTCGATGTTCCGCGGGGGAGCATGACGGCGATAGTCGGCGAAACCGGCGCGGGAAAATCCACGCTTGTGAACCTTGTCTGCCGCTTTTACGAGCCGACGGCGGGGCGGGTGCTTATCGACGGCAGGGATATCCGCGAGCGCTCGGTGATGTGGCTGCACAGTCACATCGGGTATGTTCTGCAAACGCCGCACCTGTTTTCGGGAACGATTCGCGACAATCTGAAATACGGCAAGCCCGACGCGACCGACGAGGAGATAACTGCGGCGCTCGAAGCTGTTTCGGCGCTCGATATCGTGCAGTCGCTTGAAGGCGGGCTTGACAGTGCGGTAGGCGAAGGCGGAGGCTCCTTATCAACGGGGCAGAAGCAGCTCATTTCATTTGCGAGGGCGGTTCTTGCCGACCCCGACATACTTATCCTTGACGAGGCTACGGCTTCGGTCGATACGATAACCGAGAGGAAGATCCAGTCGGCGATAAAGACCCTGACCGACCGCAGGACTTCGTTCGTGATAGCGCACAGGCTTTCGACGATCACGGGAGCCGATATGATAATTGCGGTCCATGACGGAAGGATAGTCGAGAGCGGCACGCATAAGGAGCTTATAGCCAAAAAAGGGTACTATTACAAGCTGTATACAAGACAGCACGAAGATATAGACGGAGTCATAAACAGATAAAAGATAAGAGATATAAGATAAAAGATATCGCAAAGTGAAGGCAGATCAAAAGTCTTAGGAAAGGGGGTCTGGGGGAAAAAACCTTCTTCAGAAGGGTTTTCCCCCAGAGACTGAGCGGTTAAAGCAATCATATCGGAGAAAGAAATCTGAACGGCTAAAAAAATCGGCAATTCCCAAAAAAGCGAACAAAAAGGCAGAAGCAAATAAATCAAAACAAATGAGCGGGAACAAGAGAATTGCCGATTTTAAATTTGCAAAAGAGCGAAGTGATTTTTGCAAATCGAAAGCACACGGTCGTTCAAAGCGCACGGGCGAGCAATGTGTCAAGTATGATAAGATAGTTTACAAACAGTACAACAACATGGTTTACAAGTTATCACAGAAATGTGATATAATTAAGGCACTAAACAAAATTCCGTAAGGAGTGGTCAAAATGCCTTGGAAAGAGAGAACCAAAGCC
>JAILFF010000336.1 GCA_024697705.1 Ruminococcus sp. | reverse complement strand
AAACTAATATTTCACTGTTGCGTATTATATCTTTTATCTATTATCTTTAATCTTTTATCTTAAAGTAAATGTTCATTTACAGAAGTAAGAAGAATATCAATAAAGGAAAGTAAGTAAGAATGAAAAAGTACATCACCGATTATTCCAAGCTCGACAGAGAATGTTACTACGGACGGGACGACCTGGGCGTTACCGTTGACGGCGAGATCACACGCTTTAAGGTGTGGGCGCCGTTCTGCTCCTGCGTTTACCTTAATCTCTATACGGGCGGCGAGGGTGACAATAAAATACAGACGCTCGTGATGCGCAGTATCGAAAACGGTGTGTGGTATGTCGAGCTGATGCATACCTGTTATGGTCAATACTATACCTATACGTTTGAATTTGCACAGATGAAACGCATAGAATCCATTGATATTTACGCCAAAGCCTGCGGCGTGAACGGAAACCGCGGACTGGTCGTCGATTTCAAGGAGCTTGATCCTCCCGACTGGGACGATATCCCCAAGCCGCGCTGCGAAAACCCCGTTGACGCCGTTATCTACGAATGTCATATCCGCGATTTTACCATTGACCCCTCCTGCGGTATCCCGGACAGCGAATGGCAGCGGCGCGGAAGATTTTCGGGATTTGCCGCCGAAGGCACCCGCTGCGGAAATGTCACTACCTGCCTCGATCACTTGAAAGAGTTAGGAATTACACACGTTCAGCTGATGCCCGTTTTCGATTACGCCACTATCGACGAGAAAAAGCCCTTCGCGGGAAAGTACAACTGGGGCTACGACCCGAAGAATTATATGTGCCTGGAGGGTTATTACTGCTCCGACCCCGAGGAGGGCGAGGTGCGTATCCGCGAATTTAAGGAAATGGTCGCGGCGCTCCACCGTGCGGGAATTGGCGTTATAATGGACGTTGTGTTCAATCACACCTATTTCACCGAGGAATCGGCGTTTCACAAGGCGGTGCCGTATTATTATCACCGTCTAACGCAGCAGAACAATTTTTCAAACGGCTCGGGCTGCGGCAACGAGACCGCTTCGGAGCATTTCATGTTCCGAAAGTATATGCTCGACGCGCTGACGTTCTGGGTCAAGGAATACAAGATCGACGGCTTCCGCTTCGACCTGATGGGTCTGCACGACATCGACACGATCAATATGCTCCGCCGTGAGATGGACAAGATCGACCCGAGCATACTTATGTACGGCGAGGGCTGGACGGGCGGCGAGCCCGCTTACCCCGCCGACAAGCTCTGCTACAAGTGGAACAGTTACAGCTTCGGGCGAGTGGGGCTTTTCAACGACAATATCCGCGACGGCATCAAGGGCAGCACCTTCGAGCTTTACGGCACGGGCTTCGTAAACGGCAGCGACCACGCAAAGATAGCGATAAAGCGCGGCGTTACGGCGAACACTCGGTACAAGCGTTTGCAGGGCGTTGCGGACGACCTCTGCTGGGCGTTCACCCCCGCGCAGGCGATCAATTACTGCGAGGCTCACGACAACAACACGCTGTGGGACAAGCTTGCTGTTTCCGCGAAGAATTACACTGAGGAAGAGCGCCGCCGCATGGACAAGCTCGCCGCCGCGATAGTGATACTTTCTCAGGGCGTACCGTTTCTGCATCTGGGACAGGATTTTCTGCGGTCGAAGCCGAAGGTACTGCCCGAAGGCACAGAGCAGACCGATTTCAACCGCTTCGACGAGAACAGCTACAACGCGCCCGACTACACGAACAAGATACGCTGGGAGGACAAGGAAAAGAACATCGACGTTTTCCGCTGGTACAGGGCGCTTATAATGCTTAGGAAGTCCTCGCCGCTGTTCCGTATGCGCACGCCCGAGGAGATTGACATACATCTGCATTTTTACGACAACAGCGACATAGTCATGTTTGAGCTGTCGGGCAGTGTGAACGGTTCGGCGGACGAGTGTTATTTTGTGATTTTCAATAACCGTCGTGATGAAAGGTATATAGATCTGCCGCATGGGACGTTTTACGAGAGACTGGGCGAGAGCTGTCGTCCTGTGTATAAGGCGATTGAGGGGAGAGTATGTGTTCCCGGGATAAGCTGTGTAGTTTATAAAAAGCTGACGTAAAAAAGATATAAGATAAAAGATAAGAGATAAAAGATAAAGCAAAGCCTACCCAAACCGCAAAACGCGGGCATACCAAAAGTCTTAGGAAGGGGTTGGCACGAACGAGTTCGTGCAGGGGGGAGAACCCTTCTTCAGAAGGGTTTCCCCAACAGAAGCCTACGATAGTCGGAAACATCTCGGTAAGAGAAAGTCTGACGGTTCAAAATAAAATCGGCAATTTATAAAAAAGCGTGGAAAAAAGCAGAATCTAATAGCTCTGCAAGTCCGTACGGAAACAAGTAAATTGCCGATTTTATTGCATGAAAGAGCGAAGCGATTTTCATGCAACAATGGGCACGAACGCAGGGAAAATCGTGCCGGGCGAACAGTTCGGGTCAAGCCATGACCCTACAATAAAATAATTAAGCAAAAAAGCGCTCTCCCGAAAAGGGAAAGCGCTTTTTTAAAGCATAGGTTCAAGTATTTTCAGCAGAGCGCTTGCAAATTTGCGCCCGAACGGTCGGTTCATACAGTCGTCAAGGGAGAGTTCCTTGCAGGAGTTCTCGAACATATATTCAAAATCCTTACGGATATCCTCGACCGCGCTTACCTTGTACATATAACAGCCGTTCTCGAAATGCAGGTACAGACTGCGGTAATCGAGGTTTATCGTGCCGACTATCGCCTTTTCGTCGTCGGAAACGAACATCTTCGCGTGGTTGAAGCCGTTGTACTCGTAGATGCGCACGCCCGCCTTTTTCAGCGTGGCAAAAAAGCTCTCGCCCATGACCTTGACATACCACTTGTCGGGTATGCCCGGCACTATCACGCGGATATCAATGCCGCTTTTTGCCGCGTAGCACAAGCCGCTTATCAGCTCTTCGTTCAGTATCAGGTACGGCGTCGAGATGTAGCAGTATTTTTTCGCCGTCGAGAGGATATGCATATAGCTCGTCACGCCGACGTCCTCGCCGTCAAGCGGGGAGTCTCCGTAGGGCAGCACGTAGCCGCCGTACTCGCTCTCGGGCTTCTCCATATCCACAATGTGCTTGTCGGGGAGATAAAGCTCGTAGCTGCCCGCCTTGCCTTTCGGGTCGGTGACCTCCCACATTTGCAGGAACATCATCGTGAGGTTCCACACCGCCTTGCCGCGCAGCATCACCGAAGTGTCCTTCCAGTAGCCGAAGCGCACTCTGCGGTTGACGTACTCGTCGGCGATGTTGTCGCCGCCCGTAAAGCCCGTGTGACCGTCGATGACGATTATCTTGCGGTGGTCGCGGTTGTTCTGTATCGAGGAAAGCATCGGCAAAAACGGCTGAAATACCCGCGTTTTTATGCCTAACTCGGTAAGCCGCTTGTGGTAGTTGAACGGCAGAAGATTCTGCGAGCCCATGCCGTCGTAGATGAAGCGTATGTCGAGCCCCTCAGCCGCCTTGCGTTTCAGTATCTCCAGAAGTTCGTCCCACATCGTGCCCTGATCGACAATGAACATCTCAATAAAGATGTAGTGCCTTGCCTTTTCAAGCTCGGCTTTCAGAACGTCAAATTTCTTTTCGCCCGCGGGGAAGTAGGTAACGTCGGTGTCGTTCCATACGGGAAAGCCCGCGTATTCGTTCATGTAGGTGACGTACCGCGCCACCTCCGCGCTTTCGGTTTTCAGTTTGTCGAAGATCTCTTTATCCTGCGTGAGGAAATGCCTTGTCTCGCCGCATTTCAGGGCGAAGCGGTTCCGCACCACCCTTGCGCCGTACTGGTTCGAGAGGTAGAAATATATCCCGACCGTGAAAATCGGGAATATCACCATCGGCACCATCCACCCGAGCTTGAATTCAGCCTTTGTGCGGGTGTTCAGCACATAGATCGCCGTGACCGCCGCCACAAGCTGAAAGATCAGCACCATTTTGGTGGAATACCTTTGCAGTGCGATGAACAGATAGGCGATAAGCATTATCTGCGCGATAAGCGCCAGTATAACGATGGTTCTCTGCGTCGCGACATACACGATCGCCTGCTTTATCGGACGCAGACATTTCGGTGTTTTATCTTTATTCATGGTTCAATATCTGCTCTCTTTGTAAAAATAATGCCGTTATATAAACATACCCATTATCTTCGATTCCAGCAGCCTTGCGTCTATCGGCTCGCCGTCTATCCTTATCTCCGTCAGCTCGATATGAACGGCGGCGCTGAATATCAGCTCCATATCCTCGTTGTGGTTGGATCTGCCTTTATAGGTGCATTTCGCCGTAAACGGATTCACCCGCCAGCTGCCGTTCGAGAAGTAGCCGCTTATCGCCTGACCGTAGTTCGATTTGCTCAGCCGCATCGAGGTGTCGTAAGGGTACTTCGTCAGCTTCACACGGTAGACCTCTATCAGGTAAATGCAGGCGTAGATCACGATAAGCAGCACGGCGATCTTGATCGTGTTGATGACAACGCGCACGACCTTCGATGAGGTGTCAATGAATTTCGACAGCTTGTTTTTGTGAGCGGGAGCCTTCGCGGGAGCCTTTTTCGCGCCGCTGCTGCCGCCGAAGCCCTCGATATGGCGGGGCTTCGCTCGGTAAATGTCATCGCGGCGGACGTTTTCCCTTCGCGGCTGAGGCTGTCTGTACGTCCCCGCGTTCGGTGCGCCCTTAGAGCGGCTGACGTTTTCGGGGCGGCGCTGCGGTGCCTGCCTGTACGCGCCCTGTCCGCCTTGCGCCTGTGGGTTCGGTCTTTTTTCTCTGTAAATATCGTCGCGGCGGCGGGGAGGTTCGTATGTGTATCTGTCTCCCAGCGAGAATCTTGTTTGAGGTCTGTCTGCGGGTCTTCCTCCGCTGACGGGCGAGTTCCTTGTCTGCGGCGAATTTACCCTGATGTCGGGCTTATCCGTCGCGAGAGGTCTGCCGCAGCCCGGGCACATTTTGAAGCCCTGCGCTATCGGCGAACCGCAGCTCGGGCAGTATCGTTTTGCCATTAATGTTTCTCCGTTTCCGAGACCGTCCCGCACACCTGCCGCTGCGGAACGGTCTGTTGTGATTTTTTACACTTTTGATTCGTTCAGAAATGCCTTATGACCGCGATAACTCTGCCGAGAACAGTGGCGGCAGTCGTGACAGTCGGCTTTAAAGCGTCGTTTTCGGGCTGCAAGCGGTAATGACCGTTCTCAGTGAAGACGCGCCTTACCGTCGGCTGTTCGCCATCGACTGTAACGACCGCGATCTCGCCGTTTTCCGTCTTGTCTGTCTGCTCGGCAACGACGATATCGCCGTTAAGGATAGCCGCCTTTATCATCGAATCGCCGCTGACCTTTATAGCGAAAAGCTCTCCGTCGAAGCTCTTTGCGGGGTTAAAGTCGATATATTCGGTGATCTGTTCGAGAGCCGTGATCGGCACGCCCGGTGTAACATTTCCGATAAGCGGCACCTTAACGCCCGCCGAGCCCGCAAGCCCTATTGCGCGGTTCAGGTTATCCTTCTTTTTGAGCAGACCCTTTTCCGTCAGAGAATTGATAGCGCGGTGTGCCGTCGATGTCGATTTGAAATTGCAGTAGGTGCAAATCTCGCGAACCGAAGGCGGGTAGCCCATTTCCTCGATACACTGCTTGATGTACTCATACGTTTTTCTTTCGGTTTCGGTGATCTTCTTAGTCATTGCGATCCGCTCCTTTTCTGTTGAGTTTTGCATATCCGGTTGCTTCTGTACTGTTATATATTTTTGCGTTTTGATTTACACCGCTTGAATGATTTGTAGGGCGGCTGCACGAACTTGTTCGTGCCATTGCTTCCGCCCGTCTGCCCTGCAAATCCTGCCCTTTTCGGAAAAATTTGCCTGCCCCGCGCTTTCGATTTGCTTGTTTTTGTCATGTTATGCAGAATTAATCGCTTCTGCGTTTTTGTTTGTTTTTCTTTTAATTGCCGATTTTATTATTGAACCGTTCAGATTTCTTTCGCCGAGATGTTTCCGACCATCGTGGGCTTTTGTGGG
>JAILFF010000330.1 GCA_024697705.1 Ruminococcus sp. | reverse complement strand
GCCGCTTCTGCGAAAAGAAAATGGGCAGCGAAGTGACCGAAAAATACAGTTCCATGCTCGGCAGGATAGGCGAGGCTATGACCACCGTGACGAAAAAAAGCATGAAGCGGCAGTTCTATTCCGACCTCGTAACGCCGCTTGACCTGATGATAAGGGCAAAAGGCACGACCGTCTACGTTTTTTACGCTTTGCAAATGGGCGAAAAATACCTGCAAAGATACCGCCTGCACTTTTTCAAGCCGGATATTATCGAACAGGATCACGGGCATGAGGAGCTGTTGTTTTTCTATCCCGAAGAATGGGTAAAGGAAATTCTGAAATGCTGCGCTGATAAGACAACACCAAATCAAGCTCAATCAGAATAGTTGGAGGAAAAAAGATGAATAATACCATAAACGTAAAAAAGTACAAAGACCTTTCATTGAAAGAGTTCACAAAAGCCGCAGCGGTCTATGAGACCGACCGTGCGGGAGTATACAAGATGTGCATGAAGGACTACCCCGACGTTCTCGCAGAGCTTGAAAAAGAACCCTTCACCGACCTGCTCGACTGCGGGTGCGGCACGGCTCCCATGCTGACCTTACTGCACGAGAAATACCCCGAAAAGCACTACACGGGGATCGACCTCACGCCGAAAATGATAGAAGTCGCAAGAGCGAAGAAAATGCCGAACGTAGAGCTTGTGGTGGGCGACTGCGAAAAGCTGCCCTTCGCGGACAATTCCTTCGACGCCGTGATATGCTGTCAGAGCTTCCATCACTACCCCAACGTGCAGGATTTCTTTAACAGCGTTTACCGCGTGCTTCGTCCGAACGGGCGGCTGATACTGCGGGATATGACCATGAACTCTTCCGCGGTGAGGTGGTTCTGCAATCATATCGAAATGCCGCTGCTGAATCTTTTGGGCAAGGGCGACGTTCACGTTTACGGCAGAGACGAAGTAAGTGCTCTTTGCAAAAACGCCGGGCTTCATATGGAGAGCTTTGAACGGAGAGGCTTCTGCCGTCTTCATTCGGTGGCAAGAAAAACGGAATAATTTTTTATGAAAAATGCGAAAAAGGTCTTGACATGATCAAAACGATATGATATAATAATATCGGTTAGCAATATCTAACCACGAATAGATCAAAGCAGGCTCCTTTCGGTTTGACTGTGCGAAAAGATTTCCGTATATAGGGAGCCTGTGATGCCAATAATGTGAGAGATCACGTTAAATACAAGCCTTCGGGCGGACAGGAGAAGAACATGGAATATTTGCAGATCGAAAAAGTTGTAGGGCGCGAGATACTTGATTCGAGAGGAAACCCCACGGTCGAAGCGGAGGTAACGCTTGCGGACGGTACCGTTGCGAGAGGCACCGCTCCTTCGGGTGCTTCCACGGGAGAGTTCGAGGCGCTTGAGCTTCGTGACGGAGACAAGAGCCGCTATCTCGGCAAGGGCGTGCAGAAGGCGGTGGAGAACATCAACACCGTCATTGACGAGACTATCTCGGGCATGGACGCTTCGGATATTTACGCCATTGACGCGGCAATGATTCAGGCTGACGGCACAAAGGACAAGTCTTACCTCGGCGCGAACGCCATTCTCGCCGTTTCTATCGCCTGCGCGAGAGCAGCGGCTGCTTCGCTCGATATTCCGCTTTACAGATTTTTGGGCGGAATCCAGGGAACCAAACTGCCCGTTCCGATGATGAATATTCTTAACGGCGGAGCCCACGCCGACAGCGCCGTTGATACGCAGGAGTTCATGATAATGCCCGTTGGCGCTCCGAGCTTCAAGGAAGGTCTGCGCTGGTGCGCGGAGGTGTTCCACTCGCTCAAAAAGCTGCTCAAAGATATGGGCGACGTTACGGCTGTCGGTGACGAGGGCGGCTTTGCACCCAACAGCTTAAAGAGCGACGAAGAAGCAATTGAGAAGATCCTCGAAGCGATAAAGGCTGCGGGCTTCGAGCCTGGCAAGGACTTCATGATCGCTATGGACGCGGCTTCCTCCGAGTGGAAGAGCGAAAAGGGCAAGGGCTTCTACAAGCAGCCCAAGAGCGGCAAGGAGTTCACCTCCGACGAGCTTATCGCGCATTGGGAAGCGCTTGTGGACAAGTACCCGATTATTTCAATCGAGGACGGTCTCGACGAGGAGGACTGGGACGGCTGGGTGAAGATGACAAAACAGATAGGTCACAAAGTACAGCTCGTTGGCGACGACCTGTTCGTTACCAACACCGAGCGCCTTGCCAAGGGCATACAGTTGGGTGCGGCTAATTCCATACTCATCAAGCTCAATCAGATAGGTTCCGTGTCCGAGACCCTTGAAGCCATCAAAATGGCGCACAAGGCGGGCTACACGGCTATTTCCTCCCACCGTTCGGGCGAGACAGCTGACACGACTATCGCCGACCTCGCGGTAGCGCTGGGCACCTGCCAGATCAAGACAGGCGCACCCAGCCGCAGCGAGCGCGTGGCGAAGTACAATCAGCTGCTTCGCATTGAGGAACAGCTGGGCGGAGCGGCGTGCTATCCCGGAATGGGCGCTTTCAACGTAAAGAAGTAACAAGGAAAGATATATAATCTCTGCTTGTGTAATATTGCGGAAAACCAAGTCCCGATACGATTGGAAACGATCGTATCGGGATATTTTTTTAAGAAATAAAAAAATTTACAAAGACCCCTTGACAAACGTTAATGAACAGTGTATACTTATAATCAAGGAAAGTGAACAGCGTTCATTTTAATGGTAGAATAAATCAAACTGAGGAGGTGCAAAACTTGCCGAGGGACAAAACCGAAAGCCACAAAAGGATCATAGAAGCCGCAAAAAAAGAATTCATGGAGTACGGCTTTGCCGATGCGTCGCTCAGACGGATAGCGGCGGAAGCCGGGATACAGGTCGGCGGGCTGTACAAGCATTTCGCAAGCAAGGACGAGATGTTCGATTCGCTCGTCGAGCCTGCGATACGTGATTTTCATTCGCTGTATCACGAAATGGAACAGAACTATTTCAGTCATACAGACAGCCAGGAAAACAATAATGAAGCGAGCCGTATGATGGCGCTCATCTACGATCATCTTGACGAATTCAAGCTGCTCATAATGAAGTCGCAGGGGTCAAGATATGAGGATTTTGTGCATGAGACCGCAAAGATCGAAGAGGAAGTCACTCTCCGCTATCTGGAATTGCTTAGATCGAACGGCTGCACCGTCAATGAATTTGACATGACGGAATTTCATCTTCTGACGACTTCCTACATCGAATCGTTTTTTCAGCCTGTCACCCACGGTCTGAACAAAGAGCAAGCCATGCACTATGCCGCAACGCTGGAACAATTCTTTCAGCCGGCGTGGAAGCAATGGCTCGGGATATAGTAGACTATGCCCCATATCATTTGGGGCATATATAAAGCACACAGGTTAGCTGCTGCTAACAATCATAAGGAGGAATATAAATGGAAAAAGAAAACGGGAACGAAGCCTCTGCGCAGGCTGTGCTCAACCGCAACACCTTCGGGTGGCTGTGGCGGTTCACGGAGGGGAAGCGCGGCACATATCTTATGAGCGTGATAATGGCATTGCTCGGCGTGGCGTGTATGCTTCTTTCGTACATCTGCCTTGCGGAGATCATCCGCCGTCTGATATCGGGAGGGCGCGAAATGAGCTTTTATTTGCAGCGCGGTGTGCAGATAGGCATACTTTGGGGGCTGCGGTATGCGTTTCACGGTCTATCGACATATTCGTCTCACAGCGCGACCTTCGGGCTTATCGGCAACGCGAGAAAAAAGCTGCTTAAAAAGCTCGGGACTATGCCCCTCGGCGCGGTGCAGGCACGTTCGTCGGGAGAGTACAAAAACATCATCTGTGACAGAGCCGATCAGGTAGAGCCTACGCTCGCTCACGTACTGCCCGAATTCACGGCGAATATCATCGGTGCGGTAACGATGTTCATATATATGATGACCATCGACCACAGAGTCGGTCTGTGGCAGCTTATCTGTATTCCGGCGGGATTTATCTCTTTCTCGGTCATGATGGCTTCAACGCCGAAGTATTACCCCGACACGATAAAGAAAACAAAGGCTTTGAACGCTGCGGCGGTGGAGTATATCGGAGGTATCGAGGTAATAAAGGCGTTCGGGCAGAGCAGGACGTCCTACGGCAAGTTCGTCAAGGCGGCAAAGGAGGGCGCGGATTGCTTTATCAATTGGATGCAGAAGGAAAATTTCTGGCAGAATTTCGGAATGGCGTGCTTCCCCGCGACCATGCTCGGGCTGCTCCCTTCGGGTGTGATGTACTGCCTGAACGGAAGCCTTGCACCCGCCGATCTGATAGTGCTTATCATTCTTTCATTCGGAACGGTCACTCCGCTCATTACTGCTTTCGGTTACGCGGACGACATTTCCAAGGTGGGCGAGATAGTCAGCGACATGGCTGATATCCTCGACGAAAAGGATATGGAGCGCCCCGAAAACAGCAGAGCTGTTCCGGAAAGTCATGATATATCGCTCAAAGACGTTCATTTTGCCTATAAGGACAAGGAAGTCCTTCACGGCATTGATATGGAAATAAAGGACGGTACTGTGAACGCGCTCGTGGGTCCGTCGGGATCCGGCAAATCGACTGTCGCAAGGCTTATCGCTTCCCTCTGGGAGGTTGATTCGGGTGAAATAAGGATAGGCGGCGTGAATATCAGGGATATGTCTCTGAAAGAATACAACAGGCATATCGCTTATGTCTCGCAGGAAAACTACCTGTTCGATCAGACCGTTATGGACAACATACGCATGGGCAAAGACGGAGCCACCGACGAGGAGGTGATCCGTGCTGCGAAAAAATGCGGCTGCCATGACTTCATAATGTCCCTTGAAAACGGCTATCAGACGATATGCGGCGGCTCGGGCGGACACCTTTCGGGCGGCGAAAAACAGCGCATCTCTATCGCAAGGGCAATGCTGAAGGACGCGCCTATCGTTATCCTTGACGAAGCAACCAGCTACACCGACCCCGAAAGCGAAGCGGTGATACAAAGCTCTCTTTCACGGCTTACAGAGGGCAAAACGCTGATAGTCATAGCTCACAGGCTATCGACCATTGCCGACGCAGACAAGATATTCCTTATAAACGGCGGCAAGGTCGAAGCCGCAGGCACCCACCGGGAGCTTATGGCAGACAGTCCGCTTTACGGGAATATGTGGAAAAATCACATTGCTGTAAGAAAGGAGGAGGCATAAATGCTTCGCACATTCAAAAAATTCTTCGAGCTCTGCGGTGAAAGGGAACGGAAACAGTTCTATCTGTCTATCTTTTTAGGCGTATTTCACGCGTTCTTTGTCGCTATGCGTATACCCGCGGTCTATATCGTAATAAAAGCGATACTGGAGGGCGGACTGTCTGAAAAACAGGCATATATTTCGGCAGGCATCATTTTTGCGTCGATCGTGCTGCAAACAGCCGTTTCCATGAAAACCACCATGCTCCAGACGAGGGCAGGCTTCAACACCTCGTCATTCAAGCGTATCGAGATAGCGGAGCATCTGCGCTATGTGCCGATGGGG
>JAILFF010000328.1 GCA_024697705.1 Ruminococcus sp. | reverse complement strand
AGCGTCGAGCAGAGCAGGAAGTTCTCCGTCAGAGTAGTCTCACCCACGCGGAAGGTCACGACAGCCTTATTGCAGGGCGGTATCTTTTCCGAACCCTCGTGCCGCGCACGCTCGAACTTGACTATCTCAAACTCGTAGTCCCCCGCGTCAAGCAAGGTAAATGCGTCCTCGTTCTGAATCTCGTCGTCCCATGAATATTCTCTGAAATCAGCCATGTTTTTACCTCCAAAAAAATATCTTTTATCTATTATCTGTCAACTATTATCTCTTTAAAAGGGTATTCCGTCGAGGTCGGCGGCTCTTGCCTTTTCGCGTACCATGTCCCACTGTGCGATTATCCAGCCTTTGATGAAGTCGGGCGGGTAAGCGCTTATCGGCATATCGGGCGGGCAGTAGCCCTCCTGCGACACGACGAATTGAATCTCGTAGTCGCTCACGTTGTCCTGACGCATGAGGTCGGCAAGCTCCTTCGGTATGCCGTCGGGTATCTCCGGCGCTGTCGGCTCGGACTGCACGGGCGGGAGCGTTTCGGGCATTGGCGGCGGGGTCTGAACAGGCGCGGGCGGCGGGGTAGGAGCAGGAGCGTTATTCGCGGGGCTTTCCCCGAAGATATGCGCTATCGGCTCGTAGGCAAGCGGCAGTATCTCGGGCAGACCGTCGCGGTTCTTCGCGTCCCAGCAGGGGTTGTGGCTCGTGTACATGACGCGCTCACCGCCCTGCGCTTTGCGTTTCTTGCCGTCCTTATCGGTCACTACCGTATGCGTCTTGTAGTTGCAGAAGAGCACCATGTCAGCCCATTCCTTGACAATAGGGCTTATCTGCGAGCCGGTTTTTTGCCCGAGCTTCAGCTCCCAGCGGTCGTAAGCTCCGAGCTCGTCGGGCTGCTCGAACTTGCGTATCTGCGCGTGAGCCGTCAGCACCACGTTCACGCCGCCGTCAACGATACTCTGCAACAGGTCGAGAAACCGCCCGAACTCCTCGCGCTCGTAGACGTACCCTTTGCCGTAGCCGAAATCCTCGATGCCCTTTTTCTGCGAAGCGTCGCAGATAGTCGCTATGCACAGCTTTTCCGCCCAGTCGATAGTGTCGATAACGATAGTCTTACAGCCCGTTTTCGGAGCCTCGCGCACCTCGTTTTTGAGCATCTCCCAGCTCGTGGGCTTGGGAAAGCGGGCAACGTCCATTTTGTTCGTGCCGCCCTCCGTGTCGATGAAAAGCGGCTTGGGGAACCGCGCCGCAAGCGTGGATTTTCCCACGCCTTCGGGTCCGTAGATGACGACCTTCTGCGCCGCCGCGATCTTTCCGTGTGTCATTTCAAACATCTTTGTCCTCTCTTTCCGGGCTGTTATTTACAAAGCCCTCTATATATAGCGATCAAACGCCCTTTTGTTGCACAAAAACGTGCAACACTTGAGACACATCGGCAAAAGTGTCCGAATTGATTCTATGTTATGCACAAATCGTCGTTAAGATTTTTGTGAAATAAGTCAGGCTTTCCCCGTCCATTCTCCGAAGCCCTTGTACTGCTTCGGTTCGTCGGTCTGAACTATGCCGTCTTCGATGATTATACTGCACTCGTCCCCGGTCGAAACGCGGGTCGCGATAGCCTGCAAGCCCTCCTTTTCGAGCCATTCACCGAAGCGGTTCAGCGTGTCAAGGTCGAGCTGTTCCAGCTTATCGAGCAGCACGAAGCCGCACTCGGGATTGAGCCGCCGCACTATCGAAGCCGACACGATAAGCTGTTCAGCTCCCGACATTCCGTCCCACCTGTGACCCATGTAGAGCAGCTCGCCGTTCTCCACCGAAAGCCCCGGCAGCGGCAGATCGGCACCGTTCAGCAAGTCCGTCCGTGCCTGCCGTACCGCTTCGATGTCGCTTGTAAGCGCGGTGTATTTCTCACTCAGCTCACCCGCTTCGGCAGCGGCACGGGCTTTCTCGGCGTTGGAGCGTACCTTGCGGTTTATCTCGTCAATGCGGTTTATATCGGCTTCGATCTCGGCGGTGGGTTCGTCCACGAGACCCGCGGCAACGTCGAGAGCGGTCTCCTCGTCGGCGGCGGTCTTGTTGTACTCGTCAAGCATTTCGGCACGTTTCTGCTGCATTTCGGCGATACGCTCGTCAAGTACTGTCAGGCTATCACAAAGCGAGTGCTTCTTCATTGTGAGCCTGTTTAGCTCGTCGCGTTTGCGCTGATTTTCGGCGTTGCGAAGTAGTATTTCCTGCTGACGCGCTATCAGCTCCGAAGCGGACACGGGCTCTGCGGGCGCGTCGGGGAACTCGGGCAGCTCGTCGGCGTACTTGCGCTTCTGGTCGGCGATCTGACCCGTGAATCGCCGTTCGTCGTAGAGCCGCTTTTCCTCGCGGTCAAGCTCATACAGCCTGTCGCCCACGCCGATGATCTTTAAAAGCGTGTCAGCCTTGTCCTTTGACGAGCCGTTCATGAAACGCGGCAGATCGAGCGCGAACGCTTCGACAAAACCGTTCAAAAGCTGCTGCCCTGCACGGTTCCCCGACGGGTCGAGCACTTTCAGCGCCCCGTTCTTCCCCGACCGCTCGACCACAATTCCGTTGTCGAGAGTGATCTTCAAATGCGGGTCGTTGACGCTGCCTTCACGGTGCGGCTGACTGGGTTTAAAGCGGTCGCCGCCCAACGCCCATGCGATACTGTCGAGCACCGAAGTCTTGCCCTGACGGTTTTTCCCGCCGATTATCGTCAGCCCGTTTTTTGAAGGCACGAGCTGCACTGCCTTGATCTTCTTCACGTTTTCCAGTTCGAGAGTGTTTATTTTTACTGACATGATTTTTCCTCCTCAAAGTTTTCAATCCGCTTAAATCCGTAAACATCGACATAATAAGCCGCGCCGTCAAGCGTGACAACGTCGCTCACGGACAGGCTGTGCCCCTTGAAATCTGCGGGTCTGTCGATGTTAAACACGCGGAATATCTCTTCTTTCAAGCGACTGTCCGGTATATTTGCCAGTCCAAGCCCCGCCGTCGTACACTTGTACACGCGGTTGTAATCAGCCGCCGACGGAGCACCCTTTTCGGCGGTGAAGTTTGCAAGACTCTGAAACCTCACGGCGCGGTTGTGGT
>JAILFF010000304.1 GCA_024697705.1 Ruminococcus sp. | reverse complement strand
TGGGGGAAACCCTTCTGAAGAAGGGTTCTCCCCCACACCCCCTTCCTAAGACTTTTGGTTCTTGCTCTCTTGTGAAAACATTCCTAAGATTTTTGGTTTGCCTTCACTTTGCGCTTTTTTCTTTCGGTAATTATAGCATATCTGCCGCCGCTTTGCAAGAACATTTTGTGCGGTTTACTAATCAATAATTGTTATTTAAGCCGCCTGATATATACCCGCGAAATCTCCCCGCGCCGGTCGGTCATGTTCTTATAAAACTCAAAGCCGTATTTCTCGTAAAGCCCCTCATGGTCGGTCGAGATGTACACGGCTTCATGCCCCTCCGAAGCCGCAGCTCCCGCCGCCCGGTCGATAAGCTGCCCCATGTGCCGCCTGCCCCTGTATTCGGGGAAGGTGTAGGCAAAGCCTATCCACGGCGTGAGCTCACTGTCGGGGATATCGTCGGCGGCGGTGAGCGTGCAGAACGCCGCAAGCTTCCCGCCGTCCGAAAGCAGGAATACTTTAGGGCTCTCGCCCGTCAGTTCTTCGAGCTTATCGTTTTTGAGCAGCTTGTAAAGATATTTCCCCGCGACCCAGTCGGAATTGCCTATCTGTTCGAGGAATAATTCTCTGCCTTCGCCGTTCTTGAAATATTCGATTATTTCCATGTGATTTGTCCTCGCTTTCGCATAAATCGGTTTACTAAAATTATATCATATCAGCCCGAGCGTTTCAACCGCCCGCATAAAAATTTCCCCGCACCGATTGACATTTACTGTATATGATGATATAATAGCATTGTAATACTTTAATGCGCTTACAGTCGCAGATTATTCAAGGAGCTAATTATGCATAAGGAATTTTTAATGGGCAACGCCGCAATAGCCCGCGGAGCAATGGCGGCGGGGCTGAATGTGGTCTCGGGCTACCCGGGAACTCCCTCGACCGAAGTGCTGGAGACCGCCGCAAAATTCAATGACGGCGGGCTTTACGTCGAATGGTCGGTGAACGAAAAGGCGGCGCTCGAACTTGCCGCAGGTGCCGCATACAGCGGCGCAAGAACAATGGTCACGATGAAACAGGTCGGACTGAATGTCGCCTCCGACCCGCTCATGAGCCTTGCCTATATCGGCGTTAAGGGCGGTATGGTCGTGCTTGTTGCCGACGACCCCGGCCCCATCTCTTCGCAGACCGAGCAGGACACCCGCACATTCGCGGCTTACTCAAAGCTGCCCTGCTTCGACCCGTCCTCCGTGCAGGAGGCTTACGATATGATACAGAAAGCCTTCGAGCTTTCGGAGGAATATCATACCCCCGTGCTTTTCCGCCCGACTACCCGCGTCTGTCACGGCTACGCTTCGATAGACGTTAAGGACGAGAGCGAATGTAAGAAAAACACGCCCGAAGGCTTCGTGCGCGACCCCTCGAAATGGGTCATCTTCCCGCGCCTGTCCTTCCGTGCGCACGCCGAGATAGAAAAGCGTAACCGCGCTCTCTCGGAGCTTCTTTCCGACAGCGGTCTTAACCCTGTCGAGAAAGGCAGCGGTAAAAAAGGAATCGCCGCGCACGGCATAAACTATACCTACGTTAAAGAAGCTCTTGCGGCTCTCGGCTGCGATGTGCCGCTGTTTAAGGTCGGCACGCCGTTCCCGTTCCCCGAGAAGGCTGCTGTCGAGTTCCTGCAAGGCTGCGACGAGGTGCTCTGCATCGAAGAGCTTGACCCCGTTATCGAGCGCGGGCTTACTTACGTCTGCGGCAAATTCGGCATCGGCACAAAGGTTCTCGGCAAGCTGACGGGCAATATCCCCGAGTCGGGCGAAAATACCATTTCGTCCGTTACAAAGGCTGTCGCCGAATTTCTCGGTGTGAAAGCTCCCGAAAAAGCCGTCCGCGAAGAGCCGCCCGCATTGCCCGTGCGCCCGCCCGTTCTGTGCGCGGGATGTCCTCACAGGGCTTCGTTCTACGCCGTAAAGACTGCCATGAAGGGCAAAAAGAGCGTGTTCTGCGGCGATATCGGCTGTTATACTCTCGGAAACGCCATGCCCCTCGATATGGTCGATACCTGCCTTTGCATGGGCGCGGGCGTGAACATCACTCAGGGAATAGGCAAGATCGAGCCCGACACCGCCTGCTTTGCGTTCGTGGGCGATTCGACCTTCTTCGCTTCGGCAATAACGGGCGTTGTCAATGCCGTCTACAATCAGGCGGATATGACGCTTGTTGTGCTCGATAATTCCACAACGGCTATGACGGGTCATCAGCCGCACCCGGGCACGGGGCGCACGATGATGGGTCAGGTGGTCGATAAGATAAGCATAGAAAACGTTCTGCGCGGCATAGGCGTCAAGACCGTCGAGACCGTGGACCCGCTCGACCTGAAAGCGGCTGTCGATTGCGTGAAGCGCGTTTCAGCCGAAAAAGGCGTGAAGGCTATCATATTCAAATCGCCCTGCGCGGTGCTTATCAAGAGCGGCAAGCCTAAGTTCATCGACCCCGCAAAATGCAAAGACTGCAAGCGCTGCATTAAGGAGCTCGGCTGCCCGGGAATAGTTATCAGGGACGGCAGACCCGCAATAGAAAACGCGCTCTGCACGGGCTGCGGGCTGTGCAGCCGGGTATGCCCGTTTGACGCGATCGGAGGTGACGAAAATGCCGACTAACATTTTAATTTGCGGCGTGGGAGGACAGGGAATAGTCCTCACCTCGAAGCTCATTGCCGCGACCGCAATGGCGCACGACATACCCGTCAAGAGCGCCGAAACTATCGGCATGGCGCAGAAGGGCGGCAGCGTGTTCAGCTTTCTGCGCGTGGGCGAGGGCGCTTTCTGCCCGATGTTCGCCGAAGGCACTGCCGACATCATAATCGCGTTCGAGCCTGCGGAGGCGGTGCGTATGCTGCCGTATCTCAAAGAGGGCGGCTGCACGAGCGAAGCTCATGCAGTAATAGTGAACACTCACCCGATAATGCCGGT
Source organism: Ruminococcus sp. (assembly GCA_024697705.1). Taxonomy (GTDB): domain Bacteria; phylum Bacillota; class Clostridia; order Oscillospirales; family Ruminococcaceae; genus YE71. The sequence continues at coordinate 1,995 of JAILFF010000304.1, read as the reverse complement.
TACAGCGGCGCTTTCGGGCTCGGCTTATACGGGTGCGGAGATGCTTGAATATTTGGAAAAGCACGTTGAAAAGCTTATCCTCGTTGACGGCGAGAAAGCCTGTGCGGAGGTCGGTTCGCCGAGAGCGCTCAATATGATAATGCTGGGCGCGGCGGTGCGGTCGGGAATATTGCCGTTCGATATCAACGCCATTGAGGAAACGATGAAAGCGACGGTCAAGCCACAGTTTATCGAGATGAACTCAAAGGCGCTGCATTACGACGAATGAGCAAAAACCAAAAGTCTTAGGAAGGGGGTGTGGGGGAGAACCCTTCTTCAGAAGGGTTTCCCCCACAAAGCCCACGACGGCGGCAAACAACTCAGAGAAAGAAAGATGAACGGTCAAAAATAAAATCGGCAATTTCAAGAAAGACTAACAAAAACAAGCAAAGCAATAAAATCTGTAAAACAGAACGGAAACAAGGAAATTGCCGATTTTATTGGACGAAAGAGCGCAGCGATTTTCGTCCAACGATAGCGCAAATTCGGGAATAATCCGATTGGCGGGGCAATTTACGGGCGGGAGCAAGCCCCCGCCCTACAAATCAAAACATATAATCGCAAAAAAGCGGACAGTTCGCAAGCTGCCCGCTTTTTTCATTAATCAAATATCAGTGGAACGGATAATAATTCGTGACCTTCTCGTTGCAGTTCAAGCACCTTCCGGGAAGATCCTGCACGGCGCCGCAGTGCGGACAGGTGTAGGTCAGATTCACGCCGGGCGAGCGGTAGTCGAAGGTGTCGCCTCGCGGCGGGTAGTAGTTGCAGTCTCCGCCGTTATTGTTGTAATAATACTGCTCGCCGTACTGCGGGTACTGCTCGTAGGGCTGCTGCATATAGCGTGCCTTTTCATCTGTGCAGGCGTTGCCGTACATTTGGTTGTAGGGATTTTGCGCCTGCGAAGCATAGAAGTTGTTGTTTGGAGCGGCGTTCTGCCACTGCGCGGTGTTGTACTGCTGCTGACCGTAAAGCTGCTGCTGCGGCTGATTGTACGGCATCTGCTGCATCTGACTGTAATACAGCTGCTTTTTGCGCTTGTCGATCATAATGTACGAGATCGCAAGCCCGATCAGCCGCAGGAAAAAGCACAGACAGAAATGCGCCCCGTAGCTGAGCCCCATCGACTTAGCCTTTCTGCCCATGATATTCCCGACGACAACCCAGATGACAGCGCCGATTATCGCAGAGAATATCCTCGGTCCCGTGGTCAACAAATCAATATATTGCTCAAAATCCTCCATGATAAAAAGTCTCCTTTCGTTTTTCTTTTTTTACAATTATACAATAATCATCGGGGATTGTCAAGAGAATTCGGCAAAATAACGGGGTTTTGCGAACCGTTGACGTGTTCGTTATACCTTATCGAAAAAAAGACAGCCGCCCGAAGACAGCTGTCCGATAAAATGTACTTTTGCTTACCTGAGCTTTGCTCCGCAGACGTCGCAGAACATACCGCCGTTTTGCGAGTGTCCGCAGCCGGGGCAGACCATAGTGTCGTTCACAGGCTGTCCGTACTGCTGCTGACCGAATTGCTGACCATACGGCTGACCGTAAGGCTGCTGTCCCGGCTGACCGTAGGGCTGTCCGTACTGACCGGGCTGTCCGTACTGCTGTCCGTAAGGCTGCTGCATGGGCTGTCCGTAGTACATTTGGTTCGGGAACCGATTGACAAATTTCTTTTTCTGACCGTTTATGATGAGAAGTGAAATGACCATTCCGATCGGACCGAGAAGAAGGCAAAGCAGAAAATGCAAAACAGGCGAAAGACCGTATTTTTTGGCTTCCTTTGCCAAAGCAATTCCTATCGCGACCCTGATTCCGATCCCGATCATATAGTCGACGGAACGCCCTGTTTCGTAAGCGTCGCGTGACGACGCAAGGCACTCCGCGTAAACGGGATCAGCCGTAAGCTCCGTAATACCCGAGATCAATAAAGCATTCAATTTGATGCTCCCC
>JAILFF010000303.1 GCA_024697705.1 Ruminococcus sp. | reverse complement strand
TGGGGGAAACCCTTCTGAAGAAGGGTTCTCCCCCGCACGAGCTTGCTCGTGCCACACCCTTCCTAAGACTTTTGGTTTGCCTTCTCTTTGCGCTTAATATCTTTTATCTTTTATCTCTTATCTTTTATCTTCTTTATCAGCATTTGCGCTGCTTTATAAACATCTCCGCAGCCCATCGTGATGACCATATCTCCGCTTTCGGCGTGCTCGGCAATATAATCCGTCACCTGCCCGAAGTTATACTCCTTCTGCTCGGCAGTCTGCCGATCGACTACCTCATGCGGCGTGTCAAACCACACACAGCCCTCGATCTTCTGCCCGAGCTGCTCGGTATACACCCCGTGCGTGTTCTTCTCGCGGCTGCCCATGATGTCGGTGAGCACTACCTTGTCGGCAATGGAAAGCGCCGAAACAAAGTCGTCCATGAGCATTTCCGTGCGCGAGTAGGTGAACGGCTGAAATACCGCCCACAGCCTGTTTATCTCAAGCGTTTTTGCGGCTTTAAGCGTCATTGCGATCTCTGCGGGGTGGTGCGCGTAATCATCGACAACGGTTATCCCGTTGACGGTGTCGAGTCGCTGGAAACGTCTTACCGCACCGCCGAATTTGCTGAGTCCCACGCGAATGGCTTCAAAGCTCACGCCGCAGCTCCTCGCCGAAGCCGTCGCTGCAAGAGCGTTCAGCACATTGTGCGTGCCGGGAACGTTTATTTCATATTCAAATGTCTCGCCGCCCGGAGCAAAGAGCTTGAATCTCGTCTGAACGCCCTTAGTGCCTAATATCTCCGCGTGATAGTCGTTGCGCTCGCCGAAGCCGAAGGTGACTGTCTTCTTGTCAAGCCCCTCTACGGCTTTCATAGTGTTGGCGTCGTCGCCGTTCACGATAAGGAGCTTTGTCGTCATTTCGGCGAACTTGCGGAAAGAGCTGATAACGTTTTCAAGCGTGCCGAAATAATCGAGGTGGTCGGCGTCAACGTTCAGGATAACGGCGGTATTCGGTTCGAGCTTCAAGAAATGGTCTTTGAACTCGCATGATTCACAGACTAAGATATCACTCTTGCCGAAGCGACCCGAGCCGCCTATCGCGGGGAGTTTTCCGCCGATAAAGCAGGAGATATCCTCGCCCGCTTCAAGGAAAATCTGCGTGAGCATTGAGGTAGCGGTAGTCTTGCCGTGCGTACCCGTAATGCAGATAGCGTTATCGAAAAGGCGGGTGATAAGACCGAGCATATCGGCGCGTTCAACGACGGTAGCGCCGCTTGCCCTTGCCGCGACGAGTTCGGGGTTATCGTCGAGGACAGCCGCGGTGTAAACAATAAGGTCTGCGCCCTCGATATTTTCAGCCTTTTGACCGAGTGTGACCTTTATCCCCATATCGCGGACGAGCTGAAGCGTTTCGGTCTCATTATTATCGGAGCCTGTTATATTATAGCCCTGCGAGTGAAGTATCTGCACGATAGGGAACATTCCCGACCCGCCGATACCGATAAAATGCAGATGTTTTTTTGTTCGGAGTTCATCTAAAGTAAGCATTATCAAAGCAATCCCTTCCGCAAATCGCATAATTGTTCTTTATAATTCTATTATAATACATTCCGTCCAAAAAGTAAACCCCTTTCACCCAATTTTCACCCCCTACGCGGGGGGGCGTGTCCGCGGGTGCGCTCCGCTTCGCTACGCTCACGTTGTGCGGGGTGGAGGGATTCGTTCCGCGGGGGAAGGGTTATTGCTTGTTTCCGCAAAGTGAAGGCAAACCAAAAGTCTTAGGAAGGGGGTGTGGGGGATAACCCTTCTTCAGAAGGGGTTCCCCCACAAAGCCTACGACGGCATCAAACAACTCGGAGAAAGAAATCCGAACGTATAAAAAAATAAAATCGGCAATTTCGAGAAAAGCGTACAAAAACGCAGAAGTGAATGATTCTGCAAATTTGTTCGGAAACAAAGAAATTGCCGATTTTATTTGCACGAAAGAGCGCAGCGATTTTCGTGCAACGAAAGCGCGTGATTCTGAATAATTCTGACGGAGGGGAAATTCATTTGCGAAAATCGCTGCGCTATTTCGCAAATATAAAATCGGCAATTTCTTTGTTTCCGAACAAATTTGCAGAGCTATTCACTTCTGCTTTTTTGTTCGCTTCTTTAGAAATTGCCGATTTTATTTTTTGAACCGTTCAAATTGCTTTTCGCCAATATGCTTCCGAACGCCGTCAGCTTTTGTGGGGGAAACCCTTCTGAAGAAGGGTTATCCCCCACACCCCCTTCCTAAGACTTTTAGTTTGCCTTCACTTTGCGTTTTCTTTTTCAACTTCCTAAGACTTTTGGTTTGCCTTCACTTTGCGTTTTTTCCTTTTTTGCTTATCTGCCGAAAATAATCATTACCTTTTGTGCATATTGCCAAATTTGCTTTGACCCACTTGAAAAAGAGTGTAAAAAATGTTACAATGATAGTAAGGTGATAACACATTTTTATTGCCTTAAAATCTCTTTCGAGGGGAGGCGCAGATCTATGTCGGAGGGCGAACATATTAAAAAGGTCTTCTGCGGAAGATATACCGTCGATAACGACGACGGCGGCAGGATAATCAAGTGCAACGATAATTTCTGCGTCCTTACGGGCTATACCAGAGAACAGATCGAAAGCGGCGAGATAAACTTCGTTTCGCTTGTCCCGTCCGAAGACCGCGAGCTTTATTTGCAGAAGGTCGCGGTGGTCGCTAAGGACGGCGGCGGTATCCTCGAACATAGGATAGTTACCGCTGACGGCGGCAGACTTTCCGTTATCTGCATAGCCGAACCATACACGGACAGCCGCGGTCATAACTGTGCAAGTATAACGATAAGCGATATCGGCGAAAGACTTATGATGGAGCAGGATTATATCCGCTCTCAGCGCGAGATCGAAACGCTTATCGACTATATGCCCGGCGCTATCGTGGTCTATAAGCTGTGCGAGGACGGACTCCGCGTGGTCAAGGCAGGCAGAGAATACTACGAGATGATAGGCGACGACCCCGAAAACCCTTCGGGATCGCTCGGCGGATTCTTTACCGACGATCAGATCAGGGAGCTTAAAGCGGCTGTCGTCGAATGTGTCGAGATGCGCCTTACTTTTGATAAGGAACTCCGCCTGAAACGCTCGGGAAAATGGATAATGCTCAGGGGCAGATACTACGGCAGAGACGCCGACGGACGCGATATCATCTACTGCGCGGCTATCGACATCACCGAGGAAAAGAAGCGCCGCAAAAAGCTGGTACAGCAGAATCTCTGCTTTACGCTCGTAGCGGAAAATACCGACAATACGTTCTTTGAATACGATAACGAGACCGATATCTTTACTTCGACTTCAAAAAGGCTTAAAAAGCATTACAAGTCCGACGGCACGTTCCCGCGGTTCATCGAGCTTCATACCGCCGAGGAATACGTTCACGCCGATGACTGCGACGCTTATTACAACGCCTGGAACGACGCTATCGCCAAGCCCTGCAAAGGCAGCGTCGATTACCGCACAAAGGCTTACGACGACGATTACAAATGGTACCGCATGGTGTATATCAGCATCGGCAGCGATAAGGGCGAGGTCACGAACGTTTACGGCATGATATACAGCATCGACCACATCAAGCTGCTGCGAAGCGAGCTCGACAGCGAAAAGCGCGAGATCGAAAGGCTTTCGAGCACCGACCATGTGACGGGTCTGCTCAACCGTAATTCGTTTAAGATAACTGCCGCGAAAATGCTCAAGGAGCTTTTCAGCGAGTCGATGTCGTTCGCGATAGTTTATTCCGATATCAACGATTTTTCATACATAAACGAGAATTTCGGCTACGAGGCAGGCAACGTTATGCTCAACGACTTCGCCGATATCATCAGGGGACTTGATACCACCGTCTGCGGCTGCCGTATCTACTCCGACTACTTTGTCGGGCTGTACCGTGCGCGTTCCCGCGACAAGCTTATCAGCTCGATAGCCGAGCGAAACAAGTCCTTCACCAAAAAACAACGTGCCAAATACCCCATGAGCGATACTCAGATATCCTCGGGCATCTATTTCCTTCACTCAGCCGATGAGGATATAACGATCGCTATGGATAACGCCAACCTCGCAAGACGAAGCGTTAAGGGCAGAAGCGATATCCCCGGCGGCGTTTACACCGAGCGCATGAGGAAAAAGCGCAGCCACGATCAGACGATAGCCAGCGAGGTATGGAACGCCATGACAAGCGGCAATATCGAGCTGTTTTTGCAGCCGAAGTTCGACCTGAAAACGAGGAAGATCATCGGCGCGGAGGCGCTCACCCGCTGGAGAAATCCCGACGGCACCTACAAGCTGCCCTATGAGTTCATCGACGTACTGGAAAACGTGGGTTACATAACGCATCTCGATATGTACATCTACGAGCAGGTGCTCAAATGCCTTGCGGAGTGGAAGCGCGGGGGCAAGCCGCTGATACCCATATCGGTGAATTTCTCGCGCAAGCACAACAACGACCCCGATTTCGTCGCGAAGGTGGCGAAGCTTGCGGAGTTCTACGGGGTGGACAAAAATCTTATCGAGATAGAGATCACCGAAAGCTGCTTCACGCAGGACGTAAAGAACCTCTTCACGAACATGAGGAAGCTCCGCGAGAACGGCTTCAAGATCGACATAGACGACTTCGGCACGGGCTACTCGTCGCTGAGCGTGCTTCTCGAAGCGCCCGTCGATATAGTCAAGGTGGACAAGGTGTTCATCGACGACATCGGCAGCAGCGAGCGCTCGCGGGAGTACGTCGATCGCATTTGCAGCCTTATCAAGACCACGCGCAAGGAGATAATCTTCGAGGGCGTGGAGACCGAGGAACAGGCGCAGATACTCGCGGAAAGCGGTCACAGCATGGCGCAGGGCTGGCTTTTCGACAAGGCGATCTCCGTCAAGGAATTCAATGAGAAATATATGAAATGAAAAAAGTGACTGCACGCGGTGTGCAGTCACTGATTTTATTGCCGATAAAAGCTTATTGATCGACCGTTTGTGTTTGGCGGCTCAATTAAGCTTTGCGACAGCCTTAAATTCCTCAACAGTCATGTTTTCCTTTTTTGCCGCAGTCTCCACAGACATTTCGCCTTCTTTTACAAGCTCTATGAGAAGCGCCAGTCTGCCTTTCTCTATGCCTTTTTCTATGCCCTGCTCAAAGCCCTTCTTTATCCCTCTGTTTTCAATAATATCTAACGCTTCGCACATATTGATCCTCCTTTCACCGGATGACAGCTCCTGCATTTCCTCAAAGCGTTTGTCGCCGGTAAATGCACTCATTGCCTGAAATACCGCGCCGACGTGCCTTATCGTCTGCGGAGTCGGCTTGTATTCGCTGCTTACCCTCGTCTGTACAAAATATTCGGCAACTATCCTGAAATCGCTTTTGAACAGATCGAGCTGTTCCTCTGACAGATAAGCTATTTCAAAAAGGTTCATTTTGTAATCCGAAACGAACGGCTCAAATCCTTCGGGAATGTCTACCAAGCCACATACGTTTTTGGGATAATTCCATTTTTCTTTTCCGAAATAAAGTACAAGCGTGACGACAGGATAAATAACAGAATCGTTGCTTTTATCGGAATACTGTTTCCGGTACTCATTACCGTCATAGGATATGACCCTCAGGGGCATATACTTATCTCTTACCGTCTGGTTTTCAAGCCCGGCAAAAGCGATACGTATTCTCCCGTGCTTCCAGTATTTTGCAACGTCTCTGTCAAGACTCCTTATCTTTTCGTCCGCCTTATATGCGGACAATGAGCTTGCCGTTTCAAGATCGTCGGGATCGACGATCTGTTTCCCGCCAAAGATCAGCGCGTTGACAATATCGGCAAATACGTCATTGTATTCTTCAAGAATCTTTTCCGCAATATCTTTCTGCCCCATATAATAAGCACCCTTGCATAGTTTCTTTATTATATTATATCATGTGCGTACCTGTTTGTCAAGTATTTCGGGTATACGCGCACGGGAACCAATCTCCATGATAAAAATGGGAATTGACAAAAGTGACTGCACGCGGTGTGCAGTCACTTTGATTTTCGGGTATTTACTGCGGCTCAGACCTTCCAGCCCGCGGCTTTTTTCTGTATCCAAACGAGGTCTTCGAGATCGACGCTTCCGTCGCCGTCGAGGTATTCGATCTTGTAGCCCTCTTCTTTTGCAAAGCTCTCGGCTGTCGAGTTATGATAATGTTACCGCCCACCCAAAATGTCAACCAACAGACCACATAATTTGTCAATCAGACACCGCTTTTGCCGCAGGCAGGCACTGTATTTTGTCAGCAGCAACAGCTCTCGGGAAAACCAATGCGATAAACCTAAAATGAAACGG
>JAILFF010000300.1 GCA_024697705.1 Ruminococcus sp. | reverse complement strand
AATTCAGGTCTATAAGAAGCGGCGTGGCGTTGATATTCATTTGTGCGCCCCTGTACTCCGTCGTATAATTCTTCGGGCTGACGGCAACTCCGTCCGAGTCGGCTTCGCAGACTGCGCTGCCCTTGTAATACTCCACCGAATACTTTTCGAGCTCCGCAAAATAATCAGCTTCTGCGTCTTCGAGGTTCTTTTCCTTGATATATGCGTTACTTACGATATTTACATAGTCAATAATTTCCCTGCTCTCCTCGGTCGTGGCATCGGGAACGCAGTAAAGTCCGTTTATGCCTATCTTTGTCTTGTCCGAAAACAGATTATGCAGATCGTAGATCATGCTACGATAGGTTAGTGACAGACTGCCGTCATCATTTTCATTTAATGCTTGTGAGAAATAACGTCTATCAGGTTTTCCTGCAAACGGCGAGAGCGAGCTTTCCTCGGTATACGCGGCACTCCATTCGTAGCCTTCGGAAGCTTTCAGCGGCGTGCCGTCTTTCTTTTTCAGCGTGAGTATAACGATCATTTGCATACCGTCGCATACCACGCCGTCGTAGCTTACGTCGATATCCTCAAAGGTGTTTTCTATCAGCCTGCCCTTCGTGGAGGTCATGCCGTTCAGCAGTTCAAGTTCCTCCTCGGTGGCTTCTCTGAGATTCCACATACGCAGATTCATTCCGTTGATTATGCCCTGCTTGTTCAGAAAATACGCCCCCGCGCCTATCGTCCCGAGAATTATCATCAGCACCGCCGCGATAAGGATAAACAGCCTTTTGCCGCGCTTCTTTCTTTTGACTTTTGTCATAGTGATATTGTCATTCATTTCAAATCCCGCCTTTCGCATGACGGAGGAGAGAATGTGCTGCGCCGATTCGTCAGGGAGCTCCGTGCCCGCCGCAAACTCGGCAAATTCTTCCGAAAGCAGCTCCGCCTCGTCGGGAGAGGTGCTGTTCAATAAAGCATTTAATCTTTCTTCCATCACACTTTCCCCTCCAGTATCTTTTTCAGCTTATCGAGTCCGCGGGAGATCCTCGTATTCAGCGTGCCGGGCTTCATGCCGAGCTCGCGGGCGATGTCGGCATTCGACTGCCCGAACCAGTATTTGCGGATAAATATGTACCTGTCCGGCTCACCGAGCTGCTTTATCGCTTCGATGAGCTCCGTGTCAGCGCTGCTGCTTTCTGATAGCGTGTTTTCGAGCTCGTCAAGGCTTGCGGGCTTTTCCCGTCTGCTTTCGCGCCTGAAAATGTCGATACAATGCCGCTTGGCGATAACGGTCAGAAACCCGCCCACCGAGCGAACATCAAAGCCGCACTTCCTGCCTTCCTCAAAGAAAGAAAGGAAAATATCGCTGACGGCTTCCTCGATATCCTCTTTAGAGCAGACCTCTCTGAGCCGCGTGAAAGCTATCTTATACACATAAGCGCCGTACTGCCTTACAGTCTGCGCCAGCCCGCGCTCGGGATCGGCTTTCAGTAGCCGCAGAAGTTCCTTGTCGTTCATGTAGTCCATACGAAGACCTCGCTTTTTTGAAACGTTTCACTATATACAGTCGAAGTTTTGAGGGCAAATGTTACGGTCGCTTGCATAATTATAGCATTTTAAATGTAAATGTTTCATGAACAAGATGCAAACACCCGAAGTCGGACAGTACATCGGCTTCGGGTGAGTTTCTTTTTTCAACATCATTTTATCGAGGAAAGCTTTCTTCCGCATGATACCTCATGTCTTATCAATATACGATAGGGTGTAGAAACTTTCAAATAAGTGATAATAATATGTGCCTTTTGCGGTCAGAAGATATTTGCCGTTTTTGCGTTCGAGCAGACCGAAACATTCTGTGAGGAACAGCTCCATTCCGTACATTCTGCCGAGTTTAGCTCAGAAAAAACGTTCAAAATCCATCGGGTCGAGCCGCGTGCTGTACAGCTTCCAAAAGATGTAAAAACAATTTTGCTATTGACAAGACCAATAATCTGTGATATAATAATTTTAGACGCAGGACAGCGCGTCCGGGGTGTACCACCATTGGTGCAGGCTCCGGGCGCGCTGTCTTTTTTTGCGGAGAAAATATACAGGGAGTGATGATAATGGTCATTGTCAACGGAGAGCCGAAGGAAGCCGCGGGTATGACGGTGCTTGAACTGCTTTCATCTATGCAGCTAAAGCCCGAACGAACGGCGGTCATGATAGGAAATGATATTCTGCCCAAACCCGATTACGGCAGAGTGCTTGCGGACGGCGAAACGGTAGAGATCATCGGGTTTGTCGGAGGCGGCTGATAAATGAT
>JAILFF010000287.1 GCA_024697705.1 Ruminococcus sp. | reverse complement strand
CAAGTACGCGGACATCATGTAGAACGGCTGCATATGCTTCGCCCAACTTTGATGGCTCACTCTGCTCAGGTGTTACACCCGTACCCATATCACGATATGTGATTCGGATATTCAGGCTATCCTCTGTGTACTCCTCGCCAAGCGTTTTCGTTCTAACAAAACGTTTCTGCCCGGGGGCTTTGATAGATATGTACTTGCCACGCTTGATCTCGTACCCTCGTTCTTCAAGCGACTGCAACAATTCATCAATGATCCTCATTCCGTTCAGCAGCGGAGCGACCTCTTTCATAGCCTTGTCATTCTTCGCCGCAATCACACAATGGTCACGCGAACTTTTCAGTGTAGCACTTGCTTTCAATCGGGCGCTTGTTGTTGGTGAACATGATGTTCATCGTGCCGTTGCCGATGGCTGCCGGGTAGCCCTGCGGATAGATCGAGCATCCTACAATAATAGCGGTATCCGCTGTATTATTGCTGAACGGCACTGTAACGGCTGCCGCCGATGAAGCAAACGTGCCGCAGGAAAACAAGAGCGTAAGCACCGGAGCCGAATTAGAGCCGGAGATCATCACCTTTGATTATAACAAGGACAAACATGAGGGAAAGGTAAATGTTGCCTGAGTATCGCCCGCAGGTATGCTTACGGTGCCGCCCGAGTTTGCAAAGGAGAATGCGCCGCCGCCGACAGACCAGTCAAAGCTTACGGGGAGCTCCAGCGCCTTTTCAAGACTCGCGGTCACTGTTACCGTGTTGCCCTCTACCGCAGTATCGGCACAGCTGAGCGTGATAACGCCGTCTGTCTGAACGCCGTCATAGCGGCTGTCGGTGAAATAGGTATTGTTGGCGGGGTCGGCAAGCGTGAACGTGTGCGAAGCTTCGTATTCCGAACCGCTGATGTAATGCGCGGTGTATTCGCCGTTTGTGTTGGCGCATACGGTGCCTTCGCCCGTCTTGGTCTCGGGGAACCCGCCCGAGGTGCCGCTGCCCGCCAGACGCTGCGTTACCGATACCGCCCCGCTGCCGAGTGCGCTGTCGATATCCACGCTGCCGTCGCTTATGCCCTGCAACAGGCTTTCGAGATTGGCGATGTGCTCGTCGGTAACTTCCACGTCCTTGTCCATCAGCCTGATGATCTCCAGCGTGCTTTGCAGCTGCGCTATCTTCATAAGCTGTGCGGCAGTGGAGGCGTGCCCGTTCACGGTGATATCGCCGAGAGACACAGCTTCGCCGTCCTCGCGGATATCGAGCTCGACCATATTGCCCTCGCTGTCAATTATCCCCGCCTGATACAGCGATTCGAGCGCACCGAGAGCGCGTGCTTCATCATCAATAATATGTCAAGTTCCGATAGTTTCAGAAGCACACGTTAATTTTTTTAAATATTTTTAACATAATCCCGATAACGATTGAAAGCCCCTCCAAACGCTTACACAGCTGTAAACTCACGCCAAAAATGTCTGATTTTCGAGGTAAAAAAGGCAAATTATACAATTCGTTTATGCAAATGCTGTGTATACATACAAATTCGATGAATATTTTGTAAATATCTTTGATGCGGAATCGGACAGACGGTGAAAACGGCTCGGAAGAAAGCGATCCCAAGAATTATTTCTTGTTTGTCCGCGGGAACATGACCTTCACAATAATTTCGCCCGAATTTGTTAAGTATTTTACAGATAGCCGCAAAGGTGTAGCTTACCGTAAATTCTGCCGTAACCGAAGCGGGAAAAGCGGACAAAAGAACTTATGAGCGCGATATGATCATAGTATGAAAAAACGACCTCCCGCAGGCAGCGACCCGCGGGAGGCTTTTTCATGTCGGAAAGCTTCATAAACGCGGTATCACCGACCGAGAGCAGAATATCACTTTGCTGATTTTTGTACAAATCCACAAACTTCAAATATTTATCGTTTCGGTGATTGACAAACGAACGGTTTTGGGATATTATTTATCTGTAAGAAAAAACAGATCACTCAAAAAGGAGATAGGAGCATGACTCACAAAATAATCGATCTGATCGAACCCGATAACGGCTGCGAAGGCTTTATGCCGGGAGAAGAACCGATGGTAACGCTCATTCTTGATGACGGAAGAAAGATCGGGGTTTACGACAGGCTTGCTTACGAGAAAGGATGGGACATCGGCAGTAAGATCACGGACGAGGATATCAAAGAAAACGGCAGATAACGCCAGAAAAACCATCGGTGCGGCAGTAAAACACGGAGATCGGTCAAAAAAATCGGCTGATCTCTGTTTGTTTATTGCCTTTCGTACAGAGCCGCACGGCTTCGCGGGATCATTCGCCGAATTCTTTATCACTTATAGCAATTCAAGAAAATAACTGCATAAAGATTTCGAGAGAAAAATTCACAGTACAAGGAAAACGACCGCAGGAGGGCTGTCGCCCTTCAATGGAGTTTGACGCAGTAATGTGAATTTTTATCCGAAAGATTTGTGCGGTTATTTTCTCGGATTGCTATAATTGACTTATGCCATGTTTCATGATATAATAACAGTTGATAAATGAAAAACACACAGTGCGGAATACAAAGAGCGACAATTTTTTGAAAAGAGGATAACAATTGAAAATAATTGAACCGATAAAACGAATATTACTTCTTGCGGCAGCGATCTGGACGGCGCTGACGGCGGCAGCCTGCGGCAAACGAGATCCCTCCGCCCTGACGGTGACCTTTATCGACGTCGGAAAGGGAGACTGTATCCTCGCGGAATGTGGAGGCTGCACTCTGATGATCGACACGGGATTTTCCGAGACAGCGGAAAACGTGCTGGCGCATTTATCCGACCACGGGATCAAAAAGCTTGACGCGATGATAATCACCCACTATGACAAGGATCATGTCGGAGGGGCTGCGGAGATCGCCGAAAGCATACCTGTCTCGCAGATATACCTCCCCGATTACAAGGGGCGCGGCAGCGAGTACAAATCGCTTGTCAAGGTCATAAACAAAAACGGGATAAGCGCGAATACCGTTTCACAGGATACCGTTTTTTCGCTCGGCGGCGTGGAATATACGGTTTTAGCAAGCGATATCGCCTACGACAGCTCGGGGAAAGAGGGCAACGACAACGATGTTTCGCTTGTTGTATCGGCTGTTCACGGCAATGACAGCTATCTTTTCGCGGGCGATATCGAAAAGGACGGTATCAAAAGCCTGCTGAATAAGCTCGAACGGAAATATGATGTGCTGAAAATGCCGCATCACGGGCGGAAGGCAGGCAACACCGAAAAGCTTATTGCCGCCGTCGGAGCGAAGATCGCCGTTATCACCGACAGTGAGGACGACCCCGCCGATAAAAAGGTGCTGTCCCTGCTGAGTGAAACAGAAGTCCTCCGAAGCGCCGTTTCGGGCGATATAACGATCGAAAGCCGCGGGAACGGAGAATACGGCGTTTCTGCCGAAAAATGACGGGCAGACTGCCAAAGTCTTCTGCCGTGGGAAGCAATAGTGATTTTTAGACAGATACAATAAAATTTTATATTGACTAACCTGCATTTTTATGATAAAATATTACATAAAACAGCTATAACTGTTTAAAAAGCGTATAAAACTTACAGCACCGATACGGTCGCAAGGTATTCGGTGCTGTTTTTATAAATCAAGGCAGAAAGAACGAAGCAGCACGGGCAAGTCTGTTATGAAGATCAACTACGTTCTTCACAGCAATGCACCATATTTTTGATAAATATACAATAGATTTGATAGATTATATCTTCTTGCCAATGTTATAATTATATTTGACTATGTGAAAGCAGGTGATATTACGGACAGAAAATATTTTGATGCGCCCCCCGCCGTTTTACGTATCACGCCGTTCGGCATTTTTGTCGATCAGGCGGGATATTACCCGCGGGACACGAAAAAAGCCGTTATACCGTTTGAATGTGAAAGCTTCACGGTCACGGATATGATCGGAAATGTGAGATATTCGGGAAAGACGGTCTATGCGGGTGCAGACGAAGCGTCGGGCGACAATGTCCGGATCGCCGATTTTTCGGAGCTTACCGAAAAAGGAAGCTACTGCGTCCGTGCGGGTGGCAGGACATCGGCGATGTTTCGTATCGGCGACGATATTTATGACGATGTTTTTATGAAGACATCAAAAGCGTTTTATTATCTGCGATGCGGCTGCGGACTTGATGAGCGCCATGCGGGAGTGTGGCATCACGGAAAATGTCACACGGCGCCCGCAAAGCTGTGGGAGGACAGGAACGTCACGCTCGATGTTTCGGGCGGCTGGCACGACGCTGGCGACTACGGAAGATATGTAACGGCGGGAGCCTGCGCGGTGTCGCATCTTCTGTATGCGTTCAGGCTGTTTCCCGAAGCATTTGAAAAGCAAAAGCTTAACATTCCCGAAGAAGGGCTCCCCGATATTCTTTCGGAAGTACGCTGCGAGCTTGAATGGTTCCTGAAAATGCAAAACGGCGAGGGCGGCGTGTATCATAAGGCTACGACGGCACTGCACGCACCGTTCGTAATGCCCGAGGACGATACCGCGGAAATGTTCGTGTTCCCCGTGTCCTCGATGGCTACCGCCGATCTTGCGGCGGTATGCGCACTTGCTTCGGGCGTTTACAGCGCTTACGACAAGACTTTCTCGGACAGACTGCTGAAAGCGGCGGAGAAGTCCGTCGAATGGCTCGAAAGGAACCCGCAGTTCATCGGATTTACTAATCCCGAGGGCTGCAATACGGGCGGCTACGGCGAACGGGACGATCTTTCCAACCGCTTCTGGGCTTATTCGGAAATGTATGCGCTTACGGGCGAAAGAAAATATCACGACAGACTTGTTTCGGCGCTTGAAAAGGATTTTCCCCTTACCGCGCTCGGATACGGAGAGGTGGGCGGAGTCGGCGCCCTCGCGTATATCCTCTGCGAACGGGAAAAAGACACGGCATTGCTTGACAGGCTGAAAAAAGAGTTTTTGTCTCTCGCCGAAGAATTAAAGAAGAAAGCCGATAAATGCGGCTACGGAATCGCTATGGAGAGCTCCGATTATTACTGGGGGAGCAATATGGGGCTTATGACCAAGGCGATGATATTCGCAGTAACCGACGTTCTTTACGGCGATCATTCCTGCCGCGAATATGCGTGCAGACATATTCATTGTCTTCTCGGCGCTAACGCTCTCGGGATAAGCTATGTCACGGGAGCGGGAGAATTCAGATGCAACTATCCTCACCTTCGCCCCGCTTTTGCCGACGGCATAGAGGAATGTATCCCCGGAATGGTGGCGGGCGGTCCCAACAAGTATCTTTCCGACCCGTTTGCCGCAAATGTCATTCCGAAGGGAACGCCGCCGATGAAGTGCTATGCGGACGATACGGCAAGCTATTCGCTCAACGAGATCACGATATACTGGAACTCCCCGACCGTATTCGTGCTCGCTTATCTATGTACATACAACAGACCTTAAAACGACCGACACTTCAATGTAAGGAGGATCTATGAAAATACTGTTTATCGGCGGAACGGGAACTATCAGCATGGCTGTTACCCGTCTGCTCGCGGAACGCGGCGACGAGCTTTGGCTTCTGAACCGCGGCAACAGGAACGACTTACTGCCCGATAATGTCAAGATAATCAACTGCGATATCGGCGACGAAAAAGACGCGGAGCAAAAGCTCGCGGGAATGGAATTCGACTGCGTGGGCGAGTTCATCGGCTTTGTTCCTTCGCAGCTCGAACGCGATTTTCGGCTGTTCGCGGGCAAGACAAAGCAGTTTATTTACATAAGCTCCGCTTCGGCGTACAGAAAGCCGATGCAGGGCTATACCATCACCGAAGAAACGCCGCTCGAAAACCCGTACTGGGAGTATTCCCGAAACAAGAAGGCTTGCGAGGAATACCTGATAGGGCTTTACCGCGATCACGGCTTCCCCGTGACGATCGTCCGTCCGAGCCACACCTACGACGAGCGCAGCGTACCTCTCGGAGTTCACGGCAAAAACGGCAGCTGACAGGTGGTCAAGCGCATCAAAGAGGGCAAGCCCGTGATTATCCACGGCGACGGCTCCTCGCTCTGGACTATCACCCACAACAGCGACTTTGCAAAGGCTTATGCGGGACTTATCGGCAACCCCGCCGCGATAGGCGAGACCTTCCACATCACGACGGACGAAAGCGTCAGCTGGAACGAGATATACGGCTACATAGCGGAGGCACTCGGCGTGAAGTTAAAGCCCTACTATGTGTCGTCCGAAACGCTCGCGGCGCTCGGAAAGGACTACGACTTCACGGGCAGTCTTATCGGCGACAAGGCGTGTTCGGTGGTATTCGACAACTCGAAGATCAAAAGGCTCGTGCCCGATTTCAAAGCGGAAGTCACCGCCCGCGAAGGCATCAAGCGCACAGTAGCTCATGTGATCTCTCACCCCGAATGTCAGCATGACGACGAGGAATTCGACAACTGGTGCGACTCGGTGATAGCGGCGGTCGAGAAGATGAAGGAGGATTTCAATGGTTGACGTAAGAGGAAAATGGGCGCTTATCACGGGCGCGGCAAGAGGCATCGGCTGCGGCGCGGCAAAATTCATGGCTGAACGCGGCTGCAATCTGATACTTCACGCGAGAAAAGCCGAAAACTGCGGCAAGGTGCTTGCGGAGGTAAAAGCGCTCGGTGTCGAGGCTTTCGCCGTGGGCGCGGAGCTCTCAGACCTTAAGCAGGTGGAGAATATGCTCGCGGAGATCGACGCGCTCGGAAAGCCCGTTGAAATAGTGCTGAACAACGCAGGGATCCAGGTCGCCTACCGCACGGATTATCTGAAAACGCCCGCGGAGGATTACGAAAAGAGCTTCCTTATTAATACCATCGCGCCTATGATGATAGTCTATCATTTCCTGCCGAAAATGAAAGAACGCGGCTTCGGGCGCATCGTGAACACCACAAGCGGTATCCGCCTTGAACCCGAGCAGGCGGGCTACTCCGCGAGCAAAGCGGCGCTCGACAAGGTGACTATGGATATAGCGTCGAAATATAACGGCACGGATATCTGTATAAACATCACCGACCCGGGCTGGTGCAGAACGGATCTTGGCGGTCCGCACGCTCCCAACGCCCCCGAAAGCTCTCTTCCCGGAGTAGTTGTAGGCGCGTTCATCGACGACAAACGTTCGGGAAGAAATTTTGCGGCGGGCAATTTCTACGGGCTGACGCTTGAAGAAGCCGTAAAAAAAGCCGAAGCGGAAATATCTGTCTACACGGGCTCGATCGGAATGTAAACGAGC
Organism: Ruminococcus sp.; assembly: GCA_024697705.1. Classification (GTDB taxonomy): domain Bacteria; phylum Bacillota; class Clostridia; order Oscillospirales; family Ruminococcaceae; genus YE71. Next base: position 2,774 of record JAILFF010000287.1, on the reverse strand, counting down.
ATATAAACAGTTAAGGAGCCCCCGTGCGGCGAATTATGCAGAAGCTTCGCTCTGCACTAAAAAATCCGCCTTTGAGCAGGAATCATTATGTGCGAGGCTTGCACGAACTTGTTCTTGCCGCCTCCGTATAATAACGTGAGCGAAGCGAACACCATAACTGTTCACTATTAACTATTAACTGAATAAGCGTTCATTTCCCGCTTTCGTCCGACCGCAGAGAATACTCGTCGCTGTAACGGTTACGGTATTGCAGAGGAGTGATGCCGGTTATCTTACGAAATGCAGCGGCAAATGCGCTTTGAGATGAAAATCCGAGCGAATCCGCTATATCGGCGATGGGAAAATCCGAGAAGATCAGGATATTTTTCGCGGTAGTTATCTTTGCTTTGAGGATATACGCCTTTACGGGTATCCCCATTTCCTTGGCGAACAGCTTTGACAGATAGCTCGGGTCAAGACGCTCGTGCTCGGCTGCTTTTTTCAGTGTCAGCGGCGTATGGAGATTACTGTAAATGTAATCTACCGTTCGGCGTACATGGAGCGATATCCCGTTATCCTTACGTATTTCAGCCATACGCCCGGCAAAATCGAGCATCATAGTGCCTGTCAGCTCGATGATCTCCTGCGGTTCGCGGCATTTGTCGCCGCGGCGTATATAGATATCGCTTAGCGTATAGGCGATATTGTGCTTCATGCCGCCGTCTATGCAGACACGGGCGATTATCCCGACGCCGATAGCGAAATGGTACTGGTTGTTGCGGAGAAGATTGTCCGAGAGCATACCCTTTCCCTCATAGTAATGAGCCTTGATCTCGATGATATTCTTCCGCACCTTTTCGATATCGCCGTTTTTAATGTCATCGTATCTCGCAAATTCGCTTCTTATCTCGGTTCGCTTGAAGTCCTCTTCGCTCTGTATGAAAAGACGATAATTAAGTTCTCTGTTCGTGTTCATAAGATCACCTCCGCCTTATTCAACTATACCACAGTTTCGGCAAAAATGCAACAGAACAGACAGAAAAAGCACGGAGATCATTTTCAGCAAATGTAGTATAAAACACAAAGGAGGAAACCATTATGGAAAACTTTAACTTTTACAGCCCGACAGAATTCGTATTCGGAAAAGGACGCGCTGCCGAAGCAGGTCTTCTTGTAAAGAAATACGGCGGAAGCAAGGTGCTGATACACTACGGCGGCGGCTCGGCTGTAAAGTCGGGGCTTGTCGGCACCGTCAAAAAGTCTCTTGACGACGCGGGAGTAAAATACTGCGAGCTCGGAGGTGTAAAGCCCAATCCCCGCGACACTCTCGTTTATAAGGGTATAGACCTGTGCAGAGCCGAAGGAGTTGACTTCATTCTGGCAGTCGGCGGCGGCTCGGTCATCGACTCGTCAAAGGCGATAGCGATCGGCGTTCCTTATGACGGCGATTTCTGGGATATGTACAGCGGCAAGCGTGTCGAAAAAGCGCTTCCCGTCGCTACCGTGCTTACCATCGCGGCTGCGGGCAGCGAGGGGTCGGGCGATTCGGTCATCACCAAAGAGGACGGAATGTTGAAACGCGGCGCGGGCTCCGATCTGCTGCGCCCGAGATTTTCGATAATGGATCCTTCGCTTACTCAGACGCTTCCCGCATATCAGACAGCCTGCGGCGCTACCGATATAATGGCGCACGTTTTCGAGCGCTACTTCACCAACACGAAGGAAGTCGAGATAACCGACCGTCTTTGCGAAGCCGTTCTGATGACAATGGTAAAGGAAACGCCGCGTGTGATCGCCGACCCGAATAACTATGAAGCCCGCGCAAACATTATGTGGGCTGGAACGGTAGCGCACACCAATCTCTGCGGCGTGGGACGCGAGCAGGACTGGAACAGCCACGGGCTTGAACACGAGCTTTCGGGTCTTTACGACGTCGCTCACGGTGCGGGGCTTGCAGTGATAATGCCCGCGTGGATGGAATATGTTCACGGACATAATGTAATGCGTTTCTGTCAGATGGCAGCGAGAGTATTCGGCTGTCAGATGAATTTTGAGGATCCCGAAGCGACCGCGCTGGAGGGTATCCGCAGATTCCGCACTTTCCTTCGCAGCATCGGAATGCCGATAAACTTCGACGAGCTCGGAGCTAAGGAAGAGGACATCCCGGCACTTGTCGAGAAGTTCGGCATAGGCGACGGCAAAACAGGCGGCTTTGTGAAGCTCAACAAGAACGATATCACAGAGATTTACAGGATCGCGGCACACGCTTCACTTTGATAAAAAAGGCTCCCGAAGCCCGATCATACGGTCGGCTTCGGGAGCTGTTGGTTTATAAATTAAGTTTCATTATCATTTTCAGTTTACTGTTTTTTCATTTTTGAGCGTCCGTATAATAAGTGTCACGGCAGATGTAAAGCCGAAAGCAAAAGTGTTCAGAATGAACTGTAACCGCATCGAGCATTTCTTTGAAGCAGATACTCCGCAGGAAGAGATAGAGGAAACAATCGAACTTGCACTTAAAGCATATTCTGACAATGATTCACACACAGAGGGTTGACTTTTTGGCGATTTTGAGGTATAATATACATAAAAGAAGAAATAATAGCTCGATTCACCAAAACAAGGGAGCGTGACAGATATGGATAATCGAACCTTTTACCCCGCCACACACGACGTAGTGTTCAAGGCGGTATTCGGCAGCGATAAAAAGGTTTTAATGGGCTTTCTGAATCAGGTCATAGGACTTTCGATTGCAGACCCCGCAGACATTACGGTTCTCAATCCCGAAATACCTG
>JAILFF010000282.1 GCA_024697705.1 Ruminococcus sp. | reverse complement strand
TATGACGCAGGAGCATTTGCTTTCAAAGATAAGCATGGTGTTTCAGGACGTTTACCTTTTCCGCGACACTATTGAGGAGAATATCCGTATCGGAAAGCCCGACGCGACCCGTGAGGAGATAGTCCGCGCCGCGAAAGCCGCCGCCTGCCACGATTTCATCATGTCGCTGCCCGAGGGCTATGATACCATGATCGGCGAGGGCGGTTCAACGCTTTCGGGCGGCGAGAAGCAGCGCATTTCCATAGCGCGTGCGATACTCTCCGACGCGCCTATCGTTTTCCTTGACGAAGCCACCGCGAGCCTCGACCCCGAAAACGAAGTGCTGATACAGCGCGCCATCGACGAGCTTGTGAAGAACAAAACAGTGCTCGTGATAGCGCACAGGTTGCAGTCAGTCATGGGACTTGACAATATTATCGTGCTCGACGGCGGAAAGATCACCGAGCAGGGCACGCATGAAGAGCTTTTGCGGCTCGGCGGGAGATACGCTGCGCAGTGGAACGAACAGCAGACAGCGGGGTGCTGGAAGCTGTCGTAGGATACTTCCCGATCGTTCAAGGTTCCCACAAGACTGCCGGTCTGTCAGCGTTCGCCCTCGGGCGGTCTTATGGGGCATTTTCCCGTAAGCTCATAATGGCAGTCGCAGCAGCGGTCTCCGTGTCCGAGGGTCATGGTGCGCCTGAAACCGTTGCCCATATAGTGCGAGATCATGTAATCCACGCTGCATATCCCGGGGAGCATACCCTCCGCGCCGAAGCGCCCGGCAAAGGCGATAAAGCCGCATTTGGTTATATCGATTTCGAAGCTGTTATCGTCGATATTCCGAAACGCGATCTCCCAGTCAAACGGATGTAGACCGTTCTTCTGCCGTTTTTCATGCTCCGCGGCTTTCCGACGGAAGCTTTTCAGATAGCTTTTTCCGACCATGTGCAGAAACGGCTTCGCAACGGTCAGAAGCATTTTCTCGTTCATCAGCCACATAAGCTCGTCGGCTTCTTTCGCGCTCATACCTATAGCAATCCAAGAAAATATCTGCATAAAGATTTCGAGAGAAAAATTCACAGTACAGGGAAAACGACCGCAGGAGGGCTGTCGCCCTTCAAGGGAGTTTGACGCAGTAATGTGAATTTTTATCCGAAAGATTTGTGCGGTTATTTTCTCGGATTGCTATATGTACACTTTCCGGAAAATGTACCTAATCAAAGCAGACAAAATAACGATCGTTACGGTACGAAACCGGAAATTCTTTTCCAATGCAAAAGTACGAAACTTAGTTTTTCATTCCCATACTGCGCGCAAGTATGGAAATGAAAACTGTTATGAGCGAACGTACTTCGGACTGCAAAGAGAACTGAAGACCGCTTGTTCTTTTCCTCCTGCAAGTAATAATATACCACAAGTTTCTCACGAAGTCGATAGATGTGACACACACTCTCTATTTGACCTCCGTTTTACATCTATTTTTCAGAATTTGCAGAAATTTAAAGCATTAGGGAGATAACTTTGAAATTCAGGCATAAACTTTTGTTTCGGCTTGTCAAAGGAGTACGAGCGCAAGCTGCACTACCCCGAGCGCGGGAACGAAAATCTTGTCTTTGATAAAATGATTCAGGGCGCTTTCATGTTTTATGATCGCCTTGATACTATAATAGAGGCGCTGCCGCCTTACGATAAAATGCAAGTTAGGCGCAACCGTTTGTACAACATCGTGAACGAGTACAGATATTTTTTCGAGAACGAGGAAGACCCCGACCCGAACGACCACTCCTATCCCGACGAGTACGATCACTTTTACTGCGACAAGTATTATGACGACCTCGACGCAGATATGTACGATTCAGCACTCCAAATGAACCGTCAGCTGAAAGCACTATCTGAGGAATATCGCGTTTTCATTAAGGACTGCATACGGGTGAAAACGGTCTATGCGGCGTTCCTCCAAAAGATACATTACCGCAACGAATACCTCCACGCCGAGGAGACCGCCGAGATTTTCAAACTATATTTGGAGGACCAAGGTCGCAATCTTCGTCCCTTTGATATGCTCCAGCCATCGGGAACTATGTCGCAGACGTTTATTCCATTGGAGATAGACGGTCATACGACCATGTGTGAAAAGTACCGCTTCGGCACGCTCGGCGGGTTCCTGTACATCGACCTGTTCAAAGGTCTGGAGAATCACTATCTCCCCCGCAAGTGCGGTCTCTGCGGAAGATATTTTCTCCTCGAAGCAACTGCCTACTCCGCATTCTGCACCCGTCCTACCAAAGAAAAAGAACTGCCGCGATCTCGGACACCGAAAGACTTACGCGGACAAGGTGAACAACGATCCTATCCTGCTGACGTACACGAAGGCGTATAAGGCGCACTACGCCCGGTACATGAAGAAGCGTATGACGCAGGCGGATTTCAGGGTGTGGGCGGATTTATGCGCCGGAGTTGCGTGCGTGGGCGTACAGAAAGGAGCTATCTTTTGAGGAGTATGAGGAGAAAATAAAAGTTTGAAATTTTTTCAGCCGCCCTGAACTTTTTGCATCAAAATTCCGACTATACATATGAAAGCGCTTTCGGTAATATTAGGAGGTAAGGATATGAGTGGATTTGAAGAACTTGCGGCGGGATGCTGCGGCGCTGTCGAGCGCTATGTCCGTTACAAGATCAGTTCAAAGGCTGACGGCGATGATATTTTGCAGGAGGTATGGCTTGCGGCGTTCGAGATGTTTGACCGGATAGCCGATAAAAACCGCTTCAAGGCGTATGTGATCGGCATCGCACGAAACAAGGTCATAAGCTTTTACCGCTAAAGGCGCGACGATATCAGCTTTGAAGAGCTGCCCGAGACCGAGCTTGTGCAGAGCCGTCACGGTCTGGTCGAGTACCCAGCGGTACATGAAACGATCGGGCAGCTCAGCGATAACGACAAGCAGATACTTACGCTTTATTTCTTTGAAAATATGCCGCAGAACGTGATCGCCGAGCGGCTCGGGATACCTGTCGGGACGGTCAAAAGCCGCCTTAGCACCGCCAAGCGCAATTTCAGAAACAAATACCCGTATCCGATGAAAGGAGAATTAGATATGTTCAAACTGCCTAAGATAATGCCCGAATATAAGATAACCCCTGCGGACGGAGAGCCGTTCGTAGTAAAGTGGGAGGAACTCATGGGGTGGTTCCTTGTCCCGAGGCTCGGGGAAAAGCTGTCGTGGGCGATATACGATCAGCCGTCGCGCAAGGGCGGTTATTACTACGAAATGGAAGCCGTCGGGAAAGCTGAGGTACACGGCATCGAGGGCGTTGAGATCATCGCAAAGGAGGGAAACTTCGACAAGAGCAAGCCCTGCACCGACCGCACCTTTATCGCACAGCTCACCGACACACACTGCCGCTGCCTCGCTGAAAGCCACACGGTGAACGGCGTGAAAAAGTTCTACACCTTCCTTGACGGTGATGACTTCCTGCCCAACTGGGGCTACGGCGAGGACAACTGCGGCAACGCGGTCAACATTTCTCCCAAGGGGACAATTGTCAGAAACGGCAGCGTCATTACCGCGCAGGACAACGCTTTCTTGCTGGATATAGTCGGCAGATACACGGTCGAGATAAACGGCAGGGCTTATGACACGGTCTGCGTTATCGACATCGGCACCTACAACGAGGGCGTTCTGAGCGAGCAGTTCCTTGACAAAAACGGCAGAACGGTCTTGTGGCGCAGGTTCAACCGCAGCGACTGGGCTTTCAAGCGTTACGGCAAGCTGTGGACAGAGGCGCTGCCCGATAACGAACGGCTCACGGTCAACGGGGAGACTTATGTACATTGGTACGACTGCGTGAGCAGTTATATATTCTGAGAGAGACGGCACACCTGCGCGGGGCGGGTGTGCTGCTTTACTTGAATACATAAAACATCATTTCAACTCACACCCCCACGCAGGGGGTGACTTGTGATAGCCGTTATCAGCCCGACGACTTTCCATTTCAACTCACACCCCCACGCAGGGGGTGACGATTTTCATTGGGACAATAGTGAAGGCTTTCCGCGAAATTTCAACTCACACCCCCACGCAGGGGGGTGACCCTATATATTGTGTATAATTGGGTCACTCCACATACATGAGGGGACTATGCCGCCAAAAGCGGCTGATTTGTTAATCAATGATTCATATTTGCACTCTTTTTCGCTGCGAACCTCCCGGGGTTTTGGGTATCATCGGAGGTTCGCAGATCAGATTATTATCACTCCTTCCGGATCGTATGTTTCTTTTGCGCCGTAATGCTCGACACGGTTTTTCCAGTTCTTGCCAAGATAGTAAAAGCGCAGACTGTCCTCTTTTTCGTTTATAAGCTTCAGCAGCTTATCTTTGACTTTTAAAAATGTACTGTAATCAACGTCTATCTCGAATACCGAGTTTTGTACGCGCTGACCGTAGTTCTGACATTCCTTCGCGACCTTTCGCAGGCGCGTTCTGCCTTCCTTAGCTACTGTTGAAACGTCGTAGCTGACAAGCACCATCATAATTATCACCTACTTAAAAAGAAAACACGGATATTCGTCTGTTTCACCTCTGACATACTTTGCGAGCAGCGAGCTTTGCACGAACGGCAGCAGACCGAGCGGTATCTTTTCGTTTATATACGGGTGGGTGATGGTCGTGCGCTTTTTCTCCTGCCACGCGGTAAGCACTTTTTTCTTGCCGTCCTTTGTCAGATATACCGCGCCGCTTTCCTGCGTTTCAAAGTCTTTTTTGTTCAGCTTTTTCAGATTTATCATCGTCAGCACAAGACGTTCGATAATGCACCTGCTCTCTTCCACAAGATCGCAGGCGAGGCTGCTTCGCCCGGGGCGGAGCGCGTGATAAAACCCGTAGCAGCTGTCAAGCCCCACGCCCTCAAGCGCCGAAGCGTACATACTCGTCATTATCGTATATAGAAAAGACAGCACAGCGTTCACAGGGTCGAGCGGCGGTCTTTTCGTTCGTCCCGAAAGCCTGAAATCTTCCTTCTGATGAAGTATCAGTTTATCGAATATCCCGAAATACGCCTTTGCACAGCTGCCCTCTATGCCCATGATCGTCTCGCGGTCGTTTGTTTTGTAAACGCCGTCGATACCGCTTTCGAGATATTCTATACAGCGGGTAAGCTCGCCATCGTCGTCAAGCTGCGGATTGTCGCGCATTGATCGGCGTATAAGAAAACGAGTGTTTGACAGCTTCGCGGCAGTGGTGTTCTGCATAAGTACCGGGTCGGGAGAAGCAAAGCGCTCGAATTGAGCTTTCCTGAGCAGTATATTGCCCCTTGTTTTCCCGATGACCCTCGCAAGAAACTGTCCGTTCGGCGAAAAGTAGTTTATTCTTATCCCCGATTCCATACATTTCCCGAGCAGCGCGGGGGAACAGCCGAGATAGCTGAAACAGTATATATCATCAATGTTCGCAAGCGGCATACGGAATTTTTCATTGTCGTCCGTTCTGCACACGACATTTTCGCCGTCAAGAGTCAGATATGCAGTTTCGTCAAGGATATACAGAGAATTGAGCAGTCTCCTCATTCCGCGCCACCGCCTTTCATCGACATTATCATATCTTTCACACTGTAACCCGCAGCCTTCGGAAAGCATACATCGGCTATCGAGCAGCCAGAGCATTTCTGTCCTCTTTT
>JAILFF010000276.1 GCA_024697705.1 Ruminococcus sp. | reverse complement strand
ACTAAGACCGCTTTGTACATGAATTGTAAGGTTAGGATTTTCATATACAATTTCTGACAAAATAGAGTTTTCACGCTTAACAGCTAATGCAGTATAGGTTACTCTATAATTTCTCATTATGTCTGCAACCTGAGCAATGGTCATTTTCTCTAAATCACTTCTGTTAAAATCAAAAGTGATCGTAGCATTTTCGGATATTATTTTTGATTTATCAGAGAAATATGTGGGGTTTTAGGATCGCTTGTCATTCTGAAATATGATTTTCCATCATCTTTCTGAACGAATTCTCCCATTTCTACTCCATCAAGAATTTCGTCACCATCAGAATCAGGACTGTTTGGATCAGACTTGATGATCTCGCCGTATTGATTTCTCATTCCGGTTCTTTCAACAATGTCAGGAATACCATCTTTATCGGTGTCTTTACTTGAACCTATAAACATACCATTTACTTCATCAAATACATCGGCAACCTCTGAGGCATTGGAGATGAAGAAGTATTTACCGTTGCCAGCTTCAGCCATTTCTTGTAAATACGACTTTTTTACATCTGAACCTAAGCCCAAAGTAATCATCTTTAGGTTATCGCTTTCGGCTAATTGACGAAGCAAATTGATGGTATCAGAGGAATACCTAGTGTATCGACATAATGATATTTACATAAACTCTTAATACTAATCCTGTTTGTATATCAAGTGTTTCAGCCTTTGTCGTTTATGTAAATATCGTCGTGACAGTCCACTAGTGTAGTGACACGATGATATTTACACAAGCAATCGATTCTAAAACAGTTAATAAATCGGCTGATTCAGCCGATAACATTTGTGTAAATGTCATCATGCCAGTCCACTAGAAATACTTCTTTGAATATAACGCGCATAAAAAAGCGAAGAACCCTTAAGGCTCGAACTGACAAAGACGGAGTATCTGCTCTGCACGAATGTTGATCCCGATTATCTGCGGGAAGCGCTCGAAAGCCTTGCGACCGATCTTTGTTATTATGAGTTCACGTTCAAAGAGCGGGACGGCACCGAAATCTCTCTGCCGAAAAAAGCATATTACAGACCGCTTTTCGGGCTTTGCTCGTTTATACAAAACGAAAAGCAAAAAAACTTCCCAGACAGGATAAGCTATGATGCGTTTTTGAAGCTTGCTTCATATCAGTATGTCAGCGGGAACAAATTCGCAGCCGCTCAATACAGATTTCCCGTAGGCGAGGAGCCGAAAAAAGAATTTATAAACATGAGCTTTATAAACCGCAATGTCAGGTTCTCCGACGAGTATAACAGGCTGAGGACTGACGCAAGTGACGTCATAAGAAAGCTGTCAACAGGCAAGGACATAACTGTCAATGAAGAGCTCATGAAGCAGAGCAGAGAACTGACTTACTTCGGTGAGACCGCATACATCGTAAACGTAACGGACGGCGATCTGTCGTATCTGATCCTTGCCTGTCCCGCGTATAAAGACACCCTGTATTTGATGTACGATCGGCTTGACGGCGTGACGCAGGAGCAGTATATAGACGACATCATCTGCATACTGACGGACACAAAGCCCGAAAGCAGTATCCATGCGGCTGTTCCGATAACTGCGGGAGCTTTGTTCGTTCTCGCGGCGGGGGCTTACGTATTTCTCCGAAGAAGAGTACGGAAAGCTGCCTCGGATACGGACACGGAAGAATTGAAAGACGGTTCACGGGAATAATGCTCCGACCGAACCGATCGGCAAAAGACCGCCCCGGGGTCACTTTCCAGGGCGGTCTTTACGTTTATTGCCGCCTTGTCGTGCCGCGGGAGAGCATGAGGCGGGAAGCTCGGGCAGGCGCGGTGTTTTCCGCGTGTCATGAATTTTTAGTAAAAAATCCGACAACACTATTGAAAAATTCAACAGTGTGTGCTATAATATACTATTATACATATTACAGGATAATTAATTCGGATAAGGATAAATCATGTTATGAAAAAATGGACAGTAAATAACTGTGACGCAAAGCTTGCGGCGGAATTTGCTTTGAAATGCGATCTGGGGCTGCTGGCGCTTAAGCTGCTTACCGCGAGGGGCTGCACCTCCTACGAGCAGATAGTGGATTATTTCCGCTCGGACGAGCTTGAAGACCCGTTCGTGCTTTCGGATATGCAGGCGGCGGTGGATACCATCAACGAGGCGGTCGATAATGGCGAGAAAATATGCATCTACGGCGATTACGACTGCGACGGCGTCACCGCGACCTATATCCTTTATACCTATCTGCAAAGTATGTGTGCCGACGTTATCTATCACATAAACGAACGCTCGCAGGGCTACGGCATGAATCTCGAAGTCGTGCGCGAGCTCAAGGAAAAGGGCGTCGGGCTGATAATCACGGTCGATAACGGCATTTCGGCTGTCGAAGAGGCGGCGGAGGCGGAAAGGCTCGGCATAAAGCTTGTCATCACCGACCACCACACCCCTCCCGAAGTGCTCCCCGTGGCGGCGGCGACGGTAAATCCGCATAAAAGCGGCTGTCCATCATTCTACAAAGAGCTTGCGGGAGTCGGTGTGGCGCTTAAGCTGTGCGCGGCGCTCGACGGCGGAAGCTATGATATGGTCATCGAGCAGTACGCCGATATCGCGGCAATAGGCACGGTGGGCGACCTCGTCCCGATAACGGGCGAAAACAGAACGCTCGTGCGTAAGGGGCTTTTGTATCTTGCCAACACCGAAAAGCCCGGGCTTTTGAAGCTGATGGAGCTTTCTTCGGTGGATAAGGAAAATATTTCCTCGGGAAGCCTTGCGTTTCAGATATGCCCGAGAATAAACGCCGCGGGGCGGTTCGCTTCGCCTATAAAGGCGCTTGAAACGCTTCTCACCGACGATGACGAGTTGGCGGCGGCGCTTGCTTCGGAGCTTTGCGAGTTAAACGAGACCCGCAAGAACACCGAGCAGGAGATATTCGGCGAGATAAAGGAATATATCAACTCCGACCCTTCGGTGCTGAACGACCGCGTGCTGGTGCTTGCGGGAAAAGGCTGGCATCACGGAGTTATCGGGATTGTGTCCTCGAAGGTGCTTGAATGTTACGACAAGCCGAACATAATCATCTCGATAGACGAGGACGGCAATGCCCGCGGCAGTGCGCGAAGCTTCAAGGGCTTCAATATCCACGACTGCATCGCGTATGCGTCGAAGGTACTTGACAAATTCGGCGGGCACGAGTGCGCGGGAGGTCTTTCGGTAAAAGAGAGCAACATCGAAGCGTTCAAGAGTGCCGTAAGGGAGTACGCCGACAAGCAGGAGAGTATGCCCGCGGCGGCGACCGAATGTGATATGAAGCTGACCGCTGCCGACCTGACGGTGGACAATATCAGAGAGCTTGAAAAGCTGCGGCCCTTCGGCGTGGGGAATCCCACTCCCGTGTTCTATATGCCGGGCTGCAAGGTGAATTCGATAATCCCCTTGAAAAACGGCAAGTTCACGAAGCTTGTCATCGGCTACGAGGGCGGCACATTCGAGGCGCTTGATTTTGCAAATTCGCCCGATATGCTGTTTTTCCGCGAGGGTGCTTCGATAGACCTTGCGGTGAATATTGACATAAATCAATTTAACGGCAGGGAATCTGTCTCGATAAAGATCAAGGACATGAAGCCCGCGGGTCTCGACCCCGAGAGATACCTGGCGGCGAAGGACGCCTACGAGAAGCTTGCGCGGGGCGTCGGGCTGCCTGTGGGTTACATAAAGAAGATGCGCCCCTCCCGCGAGGAGATGGTGTACATCTACAAGGTCTTGCAGGCAACGGGGGAGATATCTCTCGACGATCTGTATATGCGTCTGGCAAATCCCGTGTTCAACTACTGCAAGCTGCGGCTGATTGCCGACGTGTTTGCTGAAGCGGGTCTTGCGATTCTCGACCCGTCCACGCAGAGGGTGAAGCTGATTCCCGCGAAGGGCAAGGCTGATCTTGAAGCGACGGCGACTATGAAAAGGCTCGGGGAGCTGCTTAATAAAAGTGAATAGTTAATAGTGAATAGTTAATAGTTGGCACGAACTGCGTTCGCGCAGGTATCGCCTTCGGCGATGTATTATGCGGAGGCTTCGCCCCGCACTCATTTATCACGTTTGAAAGTCAACTATTAGTGCGGGCGAAGCTTCCGCATAATTGCCGCGAAGCGGCTCCTTAACTATTCACGGCACGAACTTGTTCGTGCAATCACTATTAACTATTAACTGATCTTATTAATTCAGGAAAGGAGAAGAGTGGTATATGGAGAATACCGAAATGCAGAATACTCTGCCCGCCGTGGAAAACGCCGCGCAGGAAGTGAAAGAGCCCGAACTCCCCGCCGTCAGACATGAGGAAAGGGACGATGACGATAAGGAGAACGATTATATCGTCGAGCCCGATGAGCTTCTGACTATCGACGCGCTTATACAGACGATACTCGAAGGCGAAAAACAGTACGACCTCGATAAGATACTCCAGGCTTACGAGCTTGCCGAACAGTGTCACCACGACCAGAAGCGCGAGTCGGGCGAGCCTTATATCACTCACCCGCTTTCCGTCGCCTATATCCTGCTCGAACTCGGCATGGATACCGATACCATCTGCGCCGCACTTCTGCACGATGTTGTCGAGGACACCGACTGCACGCTCGATATCCTGCGTAAGAAATTCGGCAACGATGTGGCTATGCTCGTTGACGGCGTTACCAAGCTCAATAAGGTCGAAAGCTTCACCAAGGAGGAACAGACCGCCGAGAATATCCGCAAGATACTCCTTGCCATGAGCGAGGATATCCGCGTTATCATAATCAAGCTCTCCGACCGCCTGCACAATATGCGCACGCTGAAATACTGCCGCACCGACAAGCAGGTGAGGATAGCGAGCGAGACCATGAATATCTACGCACCGATAGCCCGAAGGCTCGGTATCAGCTCGATAAAGGACGAGATGGAAGACCTTTCGTTCTACTACCTCGACCCGTTCGCTTATCAGGACATCGAACAGCAGATGAAGCTCCGCCGCGGCGACCGCGAGAATCTTATCGACCAGATAAAAACCAAAATTCGCAGCCGCCTTGAAAGAGAGCACTTCAACCCCATGCCGCAGATCGACGGGCGCAAAAAGTCGAATTACGGCATATATAAGAAGGTCTACCGCGACGGCAAGGACATCGACCAGATCTACGACCGCTACGCCGTCCGCATAATCGTCAATACTATACCCGAGTGCTACAATGTGCTCGGCATAATACACGATATGTTCCGCCCGATACCCAACCGCTTCAAGGACTATATCTCGACTCCCAAGCCCAATAAGTACCAGTCGCTCCACACCACCGTTATCGGCAGGGAGGGCATACCCTTCGAGGTGCAGATAAGGACATGGGAAATGCACCGCACGGCGGAATACGGCATCGCGGCGCACTGGAAGTACAAGGAGGGCTTGACGAACGGCTCCTCGAAGGAGGATAACCGCATCTCGTGGGCGAAGCACATCATCGAGGCGCAGAAGGAATCGAACGACGTGGAGGAGATCGTCCGCGCCATCAAGAACGATCTTGCCCCCGAGGACGTATTTGCCTTCACCCCCCGCGGGGATATGATAACTCTGCCGATGGGCTCGACAGTCATCGACTTTGCCTACGCCATTCACACGCAGGTCGGTCACAAGATGTGCGGTGCTAAGGCTGACGGCAAGATGGTCTCCTACGATTATCAGATAAAGACGGGCGAGATAATCAATATCCTGACGACGAATGTGGCGGGGCACGGTCCGAGCAGGTCGTGGCTCAATATCGCCAAGACCAACGAGGCTAAATCGAAGATACGTTCGTGGTTCAAGCGCGAACGCCGCGAGGAAAACATCTACGAGGGCAGAACGGCGCTCGAACGCGAGTTCAGAAAGCACAATCTGCACGTTCCCGAAAACGAGCTGGAGGACTTCCTCCGCACCGACATGAAGAAGCACAGCTGCGATACGCTCGACGACTTCTTCGCGGCGATAGGCTACGGCGGCGTGCAGCTCTCGAAGGTGATGCAGCGGCTCAGGGTAGAGTATCAGAAGCGCTACGAGACCCCCGAACAGCCGACTCAGGAGGAGATAAAGCCCAAGGGACAGAGCTCGACCGTCATTGTGGACGGCATCGAGGACTGCATGGTGAAGTTCGCGCAGTGCTGCAACCCGCTCCCGGGCGACGAGATAATCGGCTTTGTAACGAGGGGACACGGCGTTTCGGTACACAAATCGGACTGCGTGAACTACATCGGTCAGAAGAACGACCCCGAGCAGGCTCCGCGCTGGATAACGGTACACTGGGGCAAGACGAACGCGAAGTCGGAGTATTTCAAGACGACCCTCGACATCATCGCGGTGGACAGGATAGGTCTGCTGGCGGACGTTTCCTCCGCGCTTGCGATGATAAACATTTATATCTACGAATCGACATCGCGTGAGCTGAAAAACGGCAACGCCATTCTTTCGATAACGATAAGCGTGGCAGGCACCGAGCAGCTGAACAGCGTTATAGCGCGGCTGAGAAAAATAAACAATGTTATTTCCGTTGAGCGAAGCGGAAGGTGATCTGAACGGCGCACTGTAAAAGGGTGCGCCGTAAGTTTAAGAAGTTAATAGTTAATAGATAACAGAAAACAGATAAGCACAAGAGAGGGCAAACCAAAAGTCTTAGGAAAGGGGTGTGGGGGATAA
>JAILFF010000259.1 GCA_024697705.1 Ruminococcus sp. | reverse complement strand
AATAATGCCAATGCCAATAGTCAGGGCACCGGCACCGGTAACGGTAATTCCAATGGTAAAGGTAACGGCAAAAAATCATGAAATGGCTGACGCACAAATTGCCTTAGTTATTCCGCAACAACTAAACTGAAATTTGATCCTTGGAAGTAACGATCAATCGGTTATTTAGCCCCGAACGGTGATGAGCCGTTCGGGCGCTGAAAAAATCCCCCGAACTCTTGTGGGGTTCGGAGGATTTTTTGAGCAATTAAATACATATTTGATTTTTATGCGGCTTCGGTACTGAAATGCGGTTCCTGATAGAAGTCTGTCGGCAGATTTGCTATGTAGCCTTCGCCGTAGATCAGCTCTCCGAGTCCCGTGAAGCTCATATAGAGATTGCAGATATCCCAGCCCCATATCATGGCTGCCAGTATTCCGATCGAAAGCCAGGGACCGAAAGCAAACGCCGAATCGCCGCCGCGTGCCTTATGTATCAGACCCGCGACCGCACCTGCAATGATACCGACAAATAAAGCGACCAGTCCGCGCTGCCAGCCGAGGAACAGACCCGCGGCAGCCATCAGATAAACGTCTCCGAGACCCATCGCTCTGCCCTTCGAGATAAGGAAGATCAGCAGAAGCGGCAGACTTGTCGTGAATAATCCGATAATCATGAAGCGGAATTCGATACCCATAAAACTCGGACCGAGCAGAATGTCGGGTATGGCAAGCGCTCCAATGAAAATTACTACGGGAGTCGAGATCAGCTGCGTGTCCCAGTCCATGAAAAATACTACCAGCAGCGCCGAAAAAACAAGGCAGCACAGTACAGTATGTATCATCATGGAAAAGCTTGAGATGATATCGAAATGAAGGGATATCAGTACCCAACCTATCGCGTTCAGCAGTTCGACAACGGTGTAGCGCGGGGAGATAGGCTCGCCGCAGGCACGGCATTTGCCGCGAAGCATACACCAGCTTACTATCGGGATAAGGTCGCGCCGTAGGATCGGCGTTCCGCACTTCATGCAGTGGGAATTTGACTTGATGAGCGATTCCTCCTTCGGCAGACGATAGATGCAGACGTTAAGAAAGCTGCCGACCGTTGCGCCGAAAAGGAACATGAAAACGTAGATGATCGATACGAATAGCTTGTATTGAAGTTCATCGGGCATTTTTTAAACCTCCTTTATAAAAATACTGTATTACTATTTTAGCATACTTTTTTTATAAATTCAATAGCATTAATGATTTTTTATTAAAATTTTTTACAGATTACAGATAATCAGTCGTCATTTGTGAAAACGATTTTTTAAACAGGGGTGATACGATGAACAGGCTGCCGCCTATCGAATATTTTGTCGAGAACGGATACATCACTTACCCGCAGTATTATGAGATCAAAGAAGATATCAGAGATCATCCGAATAAGAAGTTTCCCGATATTCTTACAGAATACAATATATATAATGAAAAGCAGATCGCGGAAATTATGGCTGAATACCTGGGTGTGCCTTTCGTTGATATGGATTCGGTCGGCGTGAGCGGCGACGCGGTGAAAAAAATGAGGACTGACGTTCCTCTCGCGGTCGCGAAAAAGCTCTGCGCCTGTATCGTCGAGACGATCGGCAGAAAAAGCATCGTCGTTACCGACGCCCCCATTAATTTTGAGATAATTGACGCTTTTCGCGGGCTCACGGGCGGACCTGTCAGCATGAAAATGGGGACTCGCTCGGGCGTACTGAAGGCAATTGACAAAGTTTACGGCATTTCCGCACGCGAGGCTCCCGATAATGACGGCGGCGAATGTGAGGAAGAGGAGACCGAGATCACCATCGAAAAGGCGGCGAGGTATTTTAACGTCGGGCTTTGCAAGGTGAATGAAGTCGATCCGCCGAAAAAGCTTCTTGGTAGTGTTCCTTATGAAACGGCGGTGAAGCACTGCTGCTTCCCGATCTCCGAGCATGGCGATACCGTTTATTTCGCGATAGATAACCCCGCAAAGATCGAGACCTACGAGACGCTTAAGGAGCTTATCGGCGGCAAGGTGGTTTTCAGGCTTGCGGGCAGGAAGGAAATTTTACGGAAAATAGATCGGCTGTACGGTAAGGATAGCGTGGAATGATACGGAGGAAAGCGTCATGAATAATAATTCCGTTGGCGATAACCTTGTTCGGAAGGGCTTTATCACCAAAGTGCAGCTTGACGAACTGCTTGCCGAATTGGACGAAGACAAAGAGCTCGGCGATCTTGCCGTGGAAAAGGGAGTCATCACCGAGGCTCAGCTTGGCGAGACGATCGCGAAGCTGCTCAATTGCGAGTTTGTCGATCTCGATAACATGGAGCTTAACGGCGAGCTGATGGATCTTATTCCCGAGGAAACGGCGAGAAGATACGGCGTAGTACCCTTATTCAGAGACGGCAGACGTATCAGCTATGCCTCCAACGATCCGATGGATTTTTTTGCGGCGGAGGAGATAAAAGACCTTACGGGCTGTATGGGCGTAGCTTGTTACGCCGCGAAAAGCGCGATAACGAGAGCTGTCAACAGGCACTATGTCCCGATGAGAATGATCCCCGTCATCGACGGAATGAAGGAAAAGCTCGGCGCTGAGGAAAGCCCCGCGTTTATCGAAAAGCTCGGAAAAATGTTCGGGCTGGAGGTCTGGGATCAGAAGAAGTTCGTACACGACGACAAGTGGCTGGACGAGGTCTTCCGGCTTTTTGAGGACGGACTTTTTGAGAAGTACATCTGTCTGCCGCTTGAAGAAAAGGACGGCGTAAAATGGTTCGCCGTACCGAATCCCGCCGACTTCGAGGCTTACGAGGCGTTTAAGGAGTATTACGGCAAGCCCGTAGCTTTCAAGCTGGCTTCGAGAGGAACCATACTAAGAGTATTCCGCGACGGCTGATAATTATAATTACAGTAAAATAGCTCCTTGTGGGCACAATATAGAAAACGGCGACGGCTTATCGCGGCAGGCTGTTTTCCGATGAATAAAGAAAATGCCGCGGAGATTGGAGTATCACATATATGAAAAACATACCTATTGGTGAACATCTTGTCAATAAGGGTCTTATTACCTCGGATCAGCTTAATGAATTTCTTGCCGCTCTTAAGGAAGACAAGAACAAGGGCAAAAAGCTCGGCGACCTGCTTCTTGAAAAGCATATCGTTACAGAAAACGCACTCGGCGAAGCGCTTGCCGAAAGACTTAATGTTCAGTATGAAGATGTTGATAAATATGAGCTGAAACCCGAATTGGTAAAGTCTATCCCTGAGGAAATCGCGAGAAAATACTGCTGTATCTACCTCGAAAAGATGGGCAGAAGAGCCATATTCGCTACCGAGAATCCTATGGACTTCGAGGCTTCCGAAGCGCTCCGCGGTATCACGGGCGGTCCCGTAGGTTTCAGATACGGTACCAAAACAGCTATCAACCGTGCTATCGGTAAGATATATTCGCAGGGAACTACCGACGCTATCATTGAGGCGGCTACAAAGGAGAAGGAAGAGGAGCAGAGCCTTGAGGATCTCGTAGCCGAAGCTTCAAACGACCGTGTTGACAACGCGCCTATCGTTAAGCTCGCTACCAAGATAGTCGAGGACTCGGCGCGTAAGGAGGCTACCGATATCCATATCGAGCCTTTCAAGGACTTCACAAGAGTAAGGATCCGTGTAAACGGCGACCTTATTCAGCTTATGGAAGTAAAATCCTATCTGCATACGGCGCTCGTTACCCGTTTCAAGATCATTTCGGGCATGAACATCGCCGAAAAGCGTGTTCCTCAGGACGGCCGTATGTCGCAGGTAGTTGATGGTACTCTGCTTGACCTTCGTGTATCGAACCTCCCGATGGTTTACGGCGAAAAGGTCGTTCTCCGAATCCTCGCGGGCGACTCGATGGTAAGAAAGATCACCGACCTCGGTATGACCGACTATAACTATGAGCGTTTCTGCGAGTGCCTTAAGGTTCCTCAGGGCGTTATCCTTGTTACCGGTCCTACGGGTTCGGGTAAATCCACCACGCTTTACGCGGCGCTCGGCGAAATGGCTAAGCCTAACCTTAACGTTATCACCGTTGAGGACCCTGTTGAAAAGAAGATCGCCAATATCAACCAGTGCCAGATAAACGACAAGGCAGGCATGACCTTCGCGGCTGCCCTGCGTTCCATACTTCGTCAGGACCCCGATATCATAATGGTCGGCGAGATGCGTGACGAGGAAACAGCGACTATCGCTATCCGTGCCGCTATCACGGGACACATGGTTCTTTCGACAATACACACCAACGACGCGGCTTCCACCGTAACCCGTCTTGTGGATATGGGCGTACTTCCTTACATGGTAGCGACCTCGCTTATCGGTATCTGCGCACAGCGTCTTACCAAGAAGCTCTGCCCCGAGTGCAAGGAGGAAGCATTTACCACCGAAGCGGATATGAAGCTTATGGGCATCGATCTGCCGATGGGAATTTATCAGCCTCATCCGGGCGGATGCGAATATTGCAGCGGCACAGGTTACAAGGGCAGAACCGCTATCCACGAGATACTGCTCAACTCATCCGAGATGCAGGCGCTTATCACAAGAGGCGCAAAGGCGGACGAGATACAGGCTCTCGCAAGAGAACAGGGCTGCAAGCTGCTTCGTGACAACGTTTCCGAGCTTATCCAGAAGGGCATTACCTCGATGGAAGAGCTGGTTCGTGTAACATACGCAGTATAATATTTTTTGAAAACTTTTACAATGCGTGTGGCTGTGTGCCGTACTCATTGATTAAATGGAGGTAATAATCATGCCAATTGACATTAACAAAATCCTTGACGAATCGCGTGCTCTCGGCTGCTCCGACCTGCATTTCACCGTAGGTATCCCCCCCATCGTAAGACAGGGCGGTAACTTAAGAAAGCTTTCGTCCTACCCCGACATGACCGAGATCGATATTCAGGGTATCTGCCGTCAGATGACCAACGAGCGTCAGATGCAGCAGATCCGCGACCATATCGACACCGACTTTACATACGTTTCCACCCGCGGCTTCCGTCACCGTGTAAACGTATATCGTCAGAGAGGATTTACGGCTATCGCTATCCGACTGCTCCGCAACGATATCCCGACCTTTACCGACCTCGACCTGCCGCCCGTACTTTCCGAGTTCGTTATGCGTCCCCGTGGACTTGTTCTCGTTACGGGTCCTACCGGTTCGGGTAAATCCACAACGCTTGCCGCTATGATCGACCACGTTAATCTGCACAAGTCGGCACACATCATCACTATCGAAGACCCTATCGAGTATCTGCACGCCCACAAGCGCTGCATGGTAAACCAGCGTGAGATCGGCGGAGACGTTCCCTCCTTCGCGCTCGCTATCCGTGCCGCCCTTCGTGAGGACCCGGATATCATACTCGTCGGAGAAATGCGTGACTTCGAGACTATCGAAGCTGCCGTAACCGCCGCCGAAACAGGTCACCTTGTAATGAGTACCCTTCATACCACCTCGGCTCCTTCCACCGTTGACCGTATCATCGACGTTTTCCCTGCTCACCAGCAGCACCAGATCAGAACTCAGCTCGCGACCGTTCTCGTAGGTATCTGCACACAGACACTTTGCCGTACTCTTGACGGTACGAGCCGTGTCGCTGTCTGCGAGATCCTGAACGCTACCGACCCGATCAAGGCTATGATCCGTGACGATAAGGTACATCTGATCGGTTCCGCTATGCAGACAGGTAAAGCCGCAGGAATGCAGACCCTCGACCAGGAGCTTGCAAAGCTCGTTGCTTCGAGAGTCATCACTATGGAAGTTGCGCTTGAAAAGTGCGCCAACCCGCAGGATCTTAAGAGATTTATCGCGTCCCAAAAGAGCGGCGTTTCCGGCTGATAGATTTAGCTGAGAACACATAGAAAATAAAAGAGCAGCGCCCGCATGGACAAGTTCAGTGCGGTGCTGCTCTGTTTGCATTATGGAGGTGTTTTTTATGATCGGATACGTTCACTCTACCGAGAGCCTCGGCACCGTTGACGGACCCGGGCTGCGGTTCGTGGTGTTTCTTTCGGGCTGCCCGATGCGGTGCGCCTATTGCCATAACCCCGATACATGGCAGGAAAAAAGCGGCAGGCAGATGTCCGTCGGGGAAATAATGACCGAGCTTAACGGCGTGAGGGAATTTCTGCGCGGCGGCGGACTGACCTGCACGGGCGGAGAGCCGCTGATGCAGGCGGAGTTCGTGGCGGAGCTGTTTGAAGCCGCCAAAAAGCAGGGGGTGCATACCTGTCTTGACACCTCGGGGATAATGTGGGCGAATGACGCTCTGCACGGGGCTATCGACCGCGTGCTCGGTTCAACAGACCTCGTTATGCTCGACATAAAGCACATTGACCCCGAAAAGCATAAGTCGCTGACGGGGAAGGACAACGCCGCGATACTGCGCTTTGCGGAGCATATCGCCGAAAAGGGCATTGATATCTGGATAAGGCACGTACTTGTGCCGGGCGTTACCGACGACGAGCCTTCGCTGCTAAGGCTTGGGCGGTTCATCGGGGGGCTCGGGACGCTGCGGGCGATAGATGTTCTGCCGTATCACACACTTGGAGTACAAAAATATGAAGCACTCGGGCTGCCATATCGGCTGAAAGATGTTCCCCCCGCGACAAAGGAGCAGGCGGCGGCGGCGCGTGACATAATATTCAAAGGCTTAAAGCAAAGAGTCGCGGAGGACATCAGAGCGAGGAAAAAAGAGCAATAAAGTAAAAAAAGGCTGCACAGGTTCGCCGTGCAGCCTTGATTGTTTTTTCAGAAACGATATGTCGAAGTCTCGTCGCGGTAGATCTCCTGAACTTCCTTGATCTCGTCGAAATGCTCCGAAAAAGCCTTTACGACATCCTCGTCGAAGTGCGTTCCCGCTTCTTCGGTGATTATCTTGAACGCTTCCTCCGCCGTCCACGCCTTTTTGTACGAACGCGCACTCGTCAGAGCGTCGAAAACGTCGGCGACAGCGCATATCCTCGCGGGCATTTCGATCTCTTCGCCTTTCAGCCCGAGATAGCCCTTGCCGTTCATCCATTCGTGATGCTGCTGTGCTATCACCCGCGCCATCTTCATTATCTCGCCCGGGGCTTCGCTGAGCAGGCTTTCGCCGATGTTGACGTGCTCTTTCATTACCGTGAATTCCTCGTCGGTGAGCCGTCCCGGTTTTTCAAGTATCTCGGGCGGGATAAGCAGCTTGCCGACGTCGTGCATCATTGAAGCAACGCGCATTTCGTCAACGATCTTGTGTTCATAGCCCATCGCCTCAGCGATAACTCGCGTGTACTCCGATACGCGCTTTACGTGCTGACCCGTCTGACCTGATTTCGCTTCGGTGATTTCCGCGAAGGCAAGCGTTACCTGCTCCTGCGCCTGCTGGGATTCCTTGGAAAGCTGCCTGATGCGGTTGCCTTCGTCGATGTGCGTGAAAAGTATGCCGTATGAAAGCTGCGAAGCCGTGTAAAGCAGCACCGCGAAAACAAGTATTACAATGTAGAACGCCGTATTGAGCTGCTCGGTCTTCATCAGCATGAATTCAAGCCCCAGAAGTATCAGCAGCAGGAAAAAATTTACTATCGGCAGACGGTTGATCTTTCGCATCATGTCGGTGTTTTCGTTCTGCCGCATAAGCTCGATCTTTTCTTCCGACGGCAGATAGAATATCAGCAGCATTACGATAAAGCTGACCGTAGAGATAAGGCTGGATATCGTGATATTCTTTATCGGCATGGTAATGAGAGCGCTCGTTATGTACATGAAAAGTACCGCCATGTAGACGAACAGTCCCATTTCCTTTGAGCAGCCGATGACCTTGCAGTAATTTTTCATGATAAGCAGGAAAAGCGGTATCGCTATCATGAAAAGCAGTACAAACAGGATAAGCAGCGCGTCGGTGTTCGATTCGGAGGTTTCGAGGGAAATGCCGTTTTCCGCCGAGACTCGCGGTATCACGACGACGATATCGGGGATAAAGCTGCTGACGCCCATTTTTTTCATAATAATGTTAATAAGCGTGGTTATGATTATCACCAGCACCGAAAGCGCTAAGATCAGTCCGATCGGCGAAAGGGGAATCAGCCGTCTGAGCTTTTTGTTTATTATCTTTTTGTTTTCCTTGGTGTCGTATTTATAGTATCTTGAAAGAAACAGAACGTCGTTCAGAAAGACAAATATTATGGTCAGGATAACA
>JAILFF010000226.1 GCA_024697705.1 Ruminococcus sp. | reverse complement strand
ATTTCCGTATGTTCCCGAAAGAGCAATATATTTTAGCATTTCCTTGTCCTCCTCGGTCGGATTTTTTCCTCCGAAAAGATCTGTCGCAAGGCGTCTGGTCTGCTTTTCAAAATCCGCTATGCCGAGTTTTTCACATTCGGCTTCAATATAGCCGAAGTCAAGCTTATCGGCAAATCTGTTCATATATACATATATATCGAGCAGCGAGCGCAGCCCCGTTCCGCCCTTTGAATAGTGCTTATATTCGTGCGCCGTGATAAAGATATAAAAATCCTCATCGGAAAAATGATACCCGAATGAATTGTCCTCGTCCTTTACAAGACGCTCCTTCACATCGGTGAAATACCCATATATCTGCTCTTTCTGTCTTATGTCGAAAAGCCCGGTGTGCATCTCGAAATTGCTCACAGGCTGCTTGAAATAAATATCATGGTTGCTTGCACCGGATTTCTCGGCCGTGAATCCCAAAGACTCCATTATCCGTCTGACATCGGCTGCACGGGTGCTGTCAAAAAGGATATCATTATCCGACATCTGCCGCATACCGTATGTCGGATAATAGTCTTTAAGCACCGTGCCTTTAAGCGGCATATACCATATACCCTCTTTTTCGAGCTCCGCAAGCAGCATTGCTCTGTCGATATCCATCTGAGCGTTTTTTCGCATGGCTTTCGCTTTAGCCTGCGTGAATTCTTTGTCATTTATCCCTGCCGATTCAAGCGCCGTTGCGCAGGCGGCAGTCAGCATATGATTCTGAGCCGCCGTAAATACTTCGGTCAGCTCCATGTTTTTAAGCCTGTTTTCGTTCGGCTTACGTTTGTTTACCGCGCAGTATGTGAGATAGATCACATCCTTGACCGCGGTTATATACTCTTTTCTTTCCATAATTCCTCGATTCCGTAATTGTCATTTTTTATCAAACATATCCGAAACTGTTTTTATGCAGCTGTATCAGATGCCTCTTTTTCCGATGAAATAAAGCAGAAGTAAATGTGCGGGATAGAAAATGTAGAAAGCGTATTTCATAATATTGCCTTTGATGAAACCTCGCTTTCCGTTGTACATATTGATGGGGACGAACGCCGCCATTATGAATAACGAATTCGATAATACGCAGCTCCCGATAAATGCCTGCAATATCTTCTGCTCACGCAGTAGATACAGGATCAATATGAACGCCATACCCTTGCAGCCGTAATCGGAACGAATAAGTAATGAAACAATGAACAGCGCAAGCAAAGCGACTAATAATTTCGGTTTATCTTTTTTAAAGCTATCATACGCCCAAATTGCAGCAAAGCCGAGAAACAGCGTGAAAAAGACGTTTTGCGACTTATAAACAAGCTTTCCCGAATGTGCAAGATTCCACGGTATCTCTGAGATAACAGCGAACGCGAGGAGACTGACCCAGTACTTCTTTTTATCACGAGTATGAATATATCCCTCGGTTATGAGAAAGCAGAATATCGGGAAAGCAAGCCTTCCTATCGAACGGCAAAGGGTATACAACGTGAACTTCTGCGAAATAATCGGTAAAAGCGGTTCCTTTGCAAAATCCGTTTTGAATAACACGTGAGCCGCAGTATGGTCAATAAGCATTGTGACAAGTGCAATTGTTTTCAGAATACTGCCGGATAATATTCGGTACTTCTGCTTACGAAAGATAAGGTCAAACCGCTTTGATATACTATTTTCTTCCATAAACGATTTTTTTCACCAATTGCTTCGCTCTTCTGACCGCCTTCTTCATAAAAATGCGTATCGGTATCGTATTCATGATATATGCCGAATAGATACGGTAAGGGAGGTCTTTCACCGAATAAGTCCTGCCGTTTCGCACAAAGCTCGTCATAATGCCGAGAATGTCGCTGTCCTTGATGCCGTACTCCCTGCCGATGCAGTTGTCGCCCAGAATGACATAATCCTTCGGGCGTACTGCGATAACGCGGTGGAGTACATATTGGTTCGGGGGACGGAGGTAAAGCACCACGTCGCCCGCTTTGCACCGCCGAGCAGTCTTTTTTTTGATGGTGAAAAGGTCTTTCCCCTGACGAAGCAGCGGCATCATGCTCACACCGACGTTTGTGTAGGTGAGCGTGCCGTTTTTTTCAAGATATTCCTCGTAAGTCATTTCAATCCCTCATAAACTTCCAAGCCGTCCGATCTGAGTGCGGCGTTTCCGCAGTATATTATAGCACATTTTTAATGCAATGTCAAATGCTTTTTCTTTTTTCATTGACAATTCACTTCTGACGTGCTATAATATAAAGTAAATGCGGCAATAAAAAGGAAGAATACATAAACAGCACGTTCACGCCGCTTAAGCCAATGCATTATTATAGTAAACGTCATTGAAATTGCTACTTTGCGAACTTCGCAAAAGCATATTTGTGACTTTTACTCGTTCTCAAAGTGCAATTTCTAATGTCGTTTACTATAAAATATAACCCGAAAGGAAATTGACCATGAAACTGAAAAAAGACTTTATCCCCCACGAATCCCACGGCGAAGTGATGCTCATCGCAACGGGCAGCGCTAAGTTTTCGGGACTTGTCCGCGGAAACAAGATACTTGGCGATGTACTCGAACTGCTCAAAAATGACACCACCGAAGCCGAGATCGTAAAGAAGATGCACGAGAAGTACGACGCTCCCGACGGCAAGATCGAAGCGGACGTTCACAAAGTCGTTACCGAGCTTGGCAAGATCGGTGCTATCGAGGGTAAGTGATGACCGGCATTTATAGGTTTGCGGAAAAGCTTATCGAGGTCAGCTCTCTGTACGAACGGGTCCACGGTTACTGCGCCGAATACCGAGCCGATGGCAAGCCCGACTTTTCCGTGACGATAACTCGGGAAGATATCGATTACGAACGCGAGCGTAACGCCCGTGCAGCCAAGTTAGTAGGCAGAAGGTCATACAACTCCCCCGACGATTATCTGGAGGAGCTTGCCGTATACCGCAAGATAGCCGAGCAGATGCCGTATTATGATACGCTCCTGTTCCACGGCTCGTGCGTGGCTGTGGACAGGCAAGGGTATCTCTTCACAGCGAAGTCGGGCACGGGCAAATCCACCCACACAAGGCTTTGGCGAGAGCTTTGGGGCGATAAGGCGGTAATGGTCAACGACGATAAGCCGCTCATAACAGTGACCGCAGACGGCGTTCTGATACACGGCACG
Source organism: Ruminococcus sp. (assembly GCA_024697705.1). Taxonomy (GTDB): domain Bacteria; phylum Bacillota; class Clostridia; order Oscillospirales; family Ruminococcaceae; genus YE71. The sequence continues at coordinate 1,818 of JAILFF010000226.1, read as the reverse complement.
CCGTACAACGGAAAGCACCGTCTCGGCAGCAATATCTCGGTGCCGCTGAAAGCCGTGTGCGTGCTCGAACGAGCCAAAACGAATACTATCCGCTCCATAAGCAAGGCGGAGGCTTACCCAATGCTGATACAGCAGGCATACCGCCCGATCGACGGCGCCGCTCTCGCAGCTACGCTGCCGCTGATCGACAAGATGGCGGACGCGGTCGCTCTGTACAAGCTTGGCTGCAATATGGATCCGCAGGCGGCAAGGGTCGCGTATGAGGGAATGAAATAACGTACCCGGTGAAAGACTTGCCACACCACGTTCATTCTGCTTATATCATGAATACGATACCTATACGCTTTTTTATACCAAGATCGTTAAAAATACGTCCGAACTGCCTCTTAAAGCAGTTCGGACGTATTTTTTCGTGACTGACATTTTTTGACAAATCAACATCTGCCGGTCGGCAAGCCGCCGAAGAAGAAAAAAAGGCTGCACAGCCGAAGCTGTACAGCCTTCCGAAATTCATGTGCGGACAGCGGGATTAGCCCGCTTCAATTACCCACGCAGCAGCTCATTCAGCGCCGCTCTGTTACTGTGCAGAGAGTTCGGCATAGCTCGTGGCTACTTCGCGAGTGTAGATCGTAGTGGTGTACACACCGTCGGTCACGGTCGCGAAGCCTACTACTCTTACGCCCTTCTGATCGGGATCGGTTATATGAAGAGTTTTTGATCCGTTAGAATTAACGTGACAATTCTTCGTGACGCCGTCTACACCCACATTACCGATCGTAAGCGGAATTGTAGAGGACTTATCCTTAACAAAGAGGAAACCTGTCTCTACGATCGTAAAGCCTTCAGCGACTTTTCTTGTCTGGGTTATCGTAACTCTCTCCTTGCCCGAATTCGGGTTAATAGTCGCGGAGGGATCCGACAAACTAATGCTTGTTGCATCCTTGATTGCCTTTATAGCTTTCTGCTCTGCGTACGAAGTCTTAACCTCGTCGGTATAGATCGTCGTGGTGTAATCGCCGTAGGAAGCGGTCACATAACCTACCACACGAACGCCCTTGCCTGTGCCGTCGCCAATGTTGTACACACCCGAACCGTTAACACTCGTGCCGGACTTCTTGTGAACCAAGCCCTTAGCAGCGTTCTCGATGGTAAGAGGTGTTGTGTTTTCCATATCCTGTACATAGAGGATTCCGGTCTCGACCATGCTGATGCCGGAGTTCTTCTTAACAGAACGTTTCAGGGTGAGCGTCACTCTCGGGATAGCGGTCGTAGTTTCCGTGGCTTTGAAATTATAAATTTCAACGTTCGTTACTTCCTTGATCTTGTTGTAACTCTCGTTTGCCTGCTCTGCGGTGAGCGCATTCCAAGTCTCCGTCCTTGCCAGCTTGTAGTTGCCCATGCCGACCAGTCTGATATTGAAGGTACCGCTTATAGCCGTGTTGTTGGCGATAATTCTGTACTCATCACCGGGAATAAGTATCTTGCAGCCCTTGGCGCTTCTGCTCGCCTGAACTTCCGCAATACGCTCATTCCTGTATTCCATACGATAGTCAGGATCATTTATGCCATTATACTCTTCGTCGTTTTCAAGCATAGCGTCAACTATGGCTTCAACGATCGGGAGATCTTCCTCGGCGTCATAAGGTATGCTTGTGTCGTAAACGCTGATTGACATACTTGAAGCCGATCCCGACGCTCTGCTTATCGACTGGCACGAATGCGAAGGAAATGCAGATGTATACTACGGCGATCTCGTAGTCAACGAGAAATCCGCGTATTACGATACTGTAAGTAAGATTCTTGCCAATTACACGAATA
>JAILFF010000041.1 GCA_024697705.1 Ruminococcus sp. | reverse complement strand
TGGCGCGCTCCGCGCGCTCCTCGTATTCCTCGCGGGGGATATCCGCTATCGTGCCGTCGGTGGTGACGCCGAGCCCGATAGTCGAGTGTTCGGTGATTACCTTGCGGGTGCCGACTTCGGCAGCCATATTGAAGGGAACTTCCGCCTCGAACCAGGGGGTCATTATCATGCGCGGGGAGTCGTCCTCGATATAGCCCTGTGCGGAGGGCACGACGTAGCCCACGCAGTCGATCATGCGTACACGGACTTCGGCGGTACCGAGGCTGACGGAGACGGCTTCTTCGGGGATAAATTTAGGTTCGGCGGTCATGATGGTACGTCCGCCCGAGGTCTGGGGGAGTTCATCGGCGGCGCGTTCGCGTTTTGAGGGGTCGGAGATGGCGGGGAGAACGAGGTTATCCATGAATTGTCTGATGAAGGTAGATTTTCCTGTACGGACGGGACCGACAACGCCGATATAGATATCGCCGCCGGTACGAGCCGCGATGTCGTTATAAATATCCATAATATACTCCTTAAAAACAAAATATAAAAATATAAAAATATAAAAATAAGCAAAGTGAAGGCAAAACCAAAAGTCTTAGGAAGGGGTTGGCACGAGCAAGCTCGTGCAGGGGAGAACCCTTCTTCAGAAGGGTTTCCCCCACAAAAGCCTACGACGTATGCAAATTTACGGTAAAGAGCAAAGTGTATAGCTCAAAAATAAAATCGGCAATTAGAGAAAATCCCACAAAAAGGCACAAGCATATAATTCAGCAGAAATGAGTGGGAACAAAGAAATTGCCGATTTTATTTGGACGAAAGAGCAGGTCTGAACGTAGTTCAGACAGGCGATATTTCGTCCAACGAAAACGCGGGATTCTGAAAAATACTGACGGAGGGGAAATTCATTTGCGAAAATCGCTGCGCTCTTTCGCAAATTAAAATCGGCAATTCTCTTGTTCCCGTTCATTTTTGCAAAATTGTTAGCTTCTGCCTTTTTGTCAGCTTTTTTAGAAATTGCCGATTGTATATTTAAAACGTTCGTTTTGCTTTCTCCACTAAGCTTGCTGCCGTCGTAGGCTTTGTGGGGGAAACCCTTCTGAAGAAGGGTTCTCCCCTGCACGAGCTTGCTCGTGCCAACCCCTTCCTAAGACTTTTGGTTTGCCCTCACTTTGCGTGTTTTGTGTTTACTATATTATCTTATTACAGGGATTATTGTTATGCGGCTGTCGGCGGGGTTTTCGTCGGCGATGGCGGCGGCTTCGGTCGAGTATTTCTTCGCAATTTCCCACAAATTGCCGCCATGCTCGGTGAAAACGATCTTCGCCGCGCACCTGCCCTCCGTCTTTTTCGGCTTTGATTCGTCAAGCTTTATGTCGCTCAGGACTGCCGCGCTTTCCGTCGCTGCCGCCGTCAGCGTTATGTCAAGCTCCGCCTTCGCCCGAACCGTGCCGTCGTCGCTTAGGGTGTACGAACATTCGGGTATCGCCGCTTTGACCTGCGCTCCTGCAAATTCGTCCGCGCCCTCGTGACGGACGGTCTGCTCGAATGCCGCTTCGCGCTCGCAGCAGCAAGCCGTGCCGTCGGCAAGCTTCCCGAGCAGACAAAACGTCATTTTGCCGTAAACAAGCCCGTCGCCGTTCTCTCCGCTGCGGCTGAAAAGGCTGAGATTTTCGCACCAAACGCCGTAGACCTGCACGATGCTTCCGTCGGGGCTCGAAAGCGTACATTTAGCCGTCGCCCCCGCGCCGACCTTTCTGCCCGGGGAACGCGCAAGCCCGGGAGCGGTCTCGCAGGAGGATTCGTAGCGGGTGGAATAAGCGTCGGTGACAAGCTCGGCGCTTTCGTACTTTGTCGCACATATATTCGCCGTCAGCACCAGCTCACATTCGAGAGTGCTGTCCTCCTGCCGCGGCGTGACGGTGAATCCCGCGGGCTCGATCTCGGCGCAGACGTCGTATCCCTCGTCAAGCCCTTCGATGTCAAGCACCTGACTGAACGGTATCGTAAAGCGCATGGATTCGGGCTGCCGCCCCTGTTCCTTCGGCAGATAAAGCAGCTGCACCGTCGCTTCGCCCTTTGTGACGAGCTTGCCCGGTACGACCTTCAGCCGAACGTCGCGGCTGCCGTCGCCGCCAGTGACCGTAACACCGCAGTGAAGCACCGCACCCGGCGAGGGCTTTCCTTCGGCGAGTTCCAGTTCGTCAATAACGGTGATTCGTCGGGCGGCGGTAAGGCGCTTTTCGGGGAAGATCACGGGCTGACGGCGTATCTGCACGCCTTCGCCCGCCGCGCCGCTGATAAGACGGGCAGAGCGCCCCGCCTCGATCCTCACGCGGCAAATGACGTTCCCGCGCACTTCAAGGCGGCGCTTATCGACAACGCGGCAGTTTGAGGACTGCACGGAGGTCGAAAGGCTTACGAACGGCGCTTCGGTATCGGCGGGAACGTCCACGGAGCGGGTGAACTGCCCCGTGTGCTCCACGCAGCCGATCGTGCCGTTTTCGCTGCGGTAAATAACGCGGATAATAATATTCATATCGAGTGAAAGTCTGCCGCCGCCCACGCCCGACGAGACCACGGCGGGGGTGATACTGCACCGCAGCACGCGGAAGATATCGGGGCAGTAATCGGGGAGGATAAAGTCATGCTCGGCGGGCTGGGATATTTCGCGGTCGAGAGCGTCGTAAACGCAGACGGCGGGTTTCTTTTCGAGTTTAAGTTCCATATTGAGTACCTCCGAAATTGTTTGGTGACAGGTGATGATTTGATAGTAATATATATGCGTGACGGGGAGGAATATGCCCGTTTACGGAACTATAACTAAAAATTCGGAAAAGCCCTTGACATATTTGGTGATAAGTGATATAATTAAAACGCGGTAAAACCTACCGCGTAATTTACTTTATTGCAAAGGAGATATGTATTATGTCTGTAATGAATCTGGATACCTATGATGTTTATGAGTTCGAGCACAACGGCAATACCATTACCGTCGGAAATTCCGAGCTTAAGGCGAAGATCGTTCTCATTATCAACGGCGAAGTCGCGGCGGAAAGCACGGGGCTTAAGGCTGTTACCGGTATCGGCGAGCTTGAAGGCAAGCTGGAAAACGGCGCGGTCGTAAAGGCTTCGATCAAGAAGATCAAGCTCGGCGACAGCGAGTGCAAGGTCACTGTTGACGGCAAGGAGCTGGCTCTCGTTTCCGAAAGCCACGGCAAGAGAGACCTCGCCGACGAAGCAGCCAAAAAAGCGAGCGCTGTTGCGGGTCAGGCAAAGGACGCCGTAAAGGGCGTTGCCGACAAGGTTACGGGCAAGGCAGACAAGAAATAAATGCGGATAACGCAAGGGCGGGAGCCGAACTCCCGCCCTTTTTATATGATTATTTGTCCTGAAAGACTGTGCTGTAAAGAATGTGCGGCTGCGGCTTTCTGCCGTGTATCTCAAAAAGCTCGGTCAGCGTGACGAATTCATAGCCCTGTGCCGCAAGCTCGGGCATAACGGTTTTAAGCGCCGTTACGGTCTTGTCGTTATGTTTCATGTCGTGAAGGAGGAACATCACGCCGTCGCGGGCGGAGGAAAGCATCTTTTTTGCGCGTTCGTCGGCGGGGAAATCAAGCTCCCAGTCGTTGCAGCCCACGCCGCAGATAAACGGGTAGGGGATAGTATCGAACATAAGGTCGTTGTAGTAGACAAACGGCGGGCGGAAGAACTTAGGTTCTTCACCGATGATCGAAACAATGCGGCGGGTAGTCTCTTCGGTCTCGGCTATGATCTCTTCGCGGGTGAATTTTGTCATATCACGGTGAGTGAGGGAGTGGTGGTCGATCTCGTGCCCCGATCCATACTCGCGTCTGATGAGAGGCTCGGACTCGGGGGTGATATGGTCGCCGATAAGGAAGAAGGACGCTTTTGCGTTATATTGGTCGAGCAGGTCGAGCACTTGGGGCGTTATGACGGGGTCGGGACCGTCATCGAAGGTAAGAGCAACCAATTTTTTTTCGCTCATAATAGATCTCCTTAAGATAATATTTTATAAAATAGCAAAGTGAAGGCAAAACCAAAAGTCTTAGGAAAGGGGGTCTGGGGGAAAAACCCTTCTTCAGAAGGGTTTTCCCCCAGAGACCGAGCGGTTCAAGCAATCGAATCGGAGAAAGAAATCCGAACGGTCAAAAAATAAAATCGGCAATTCTTAAAGAAGCCCACAAAAAGGCAGAATCTAATAGCTCTGTAAGACAGTACGTGAACAAGAGAATTGCCGATTTTATTTTGAACCGCTCACTTTACTTTCTCCGGTTAGATTCCGAACGCCGCCGGCTTTGTGGGGGAAACCTGCACGAACTGCGTTCGTGCCGTGAAGAAGGGTTCTCCCCTGCACGAGCTTGCTCGTGCCGACCCCTTCCTAAGACTTTTGGTTTTGCTTTCACTTTTGCTTTTTTCTTTGCTTTTGCCTTTTTATGCGTTCTGCATCAGTATAAGCTCACCGAGCGTCATGTCTATCGGCGTCGTTAGCTTGATATTGAACTCTCCGCCCCGAACAAGCCCCACAGGTTTCCCGAGCTCCCTTAATAACCCCGCCGTGTCGGTCAGCCTTGAAACCGTTTCATGCGGCAATTTATCAAAGGCGTCCGATAAAACCGACAGCCGGAACGTCTGCGGCGTGAGCGTGCGGAAAAGCTTGTCACGGTCGGGAACACTGTCGATGCCTCTGCCGTCCTCCGAACAGAGAATGGTGTCCTTGACGGGCGCACATACCGTCACGCCGTCATAGCCGTCGAGCGCTGTGATGCTCTCCGCTATCTCTCGTATTGTCACGAACGGGCGCACGCCGTCGTGCGTGACGATTATATCGTCGTCCGAGATACCGCGTTCGCCGCGTATCGAATCAACTATCCGTAAAACCGTACCGTTGCGGTCGCTGCCGCCTTCGATCACCCTTATTTTCGAGGTGTCGGTAAGGTTTTCGCGGCACATTTCCGCGAGTTGCTCCGTCCAGTCGGGGTGAACTCCGATGTATACAACGTCGATCTCCTCACATTCAAGAAAGCGCTCGATCGTGCGGATGATTACGGGCTTGCCGCCGAGCGGCAGAAATTGCTTGGGGATATCCGCCCCCATGCGGGAGCCTGTTCCCCCCGCGACTATTGCGGCATAGATCATGCCGTCACCTCCGTATATGGCAAACAGCGGAAAAATTATTCTCCGCTGTCATATCCTGTTATTCTGTAAAGTCAGAGAAATGCATCTTTCTGTAACAGCACTCGCCGTCGCAGACTATCGTGTCGTGGGTCTCGGTATCCGCGCCGTAGTTTGCGGTTATCTGTGTCCCCTCGTCGTTGATATGGTTTCTCAGCAGATATGTCACGCCGTTTTCGTCGATGTCAAGTACTTCTATCCAAGTGTTATCGTCGGACTTATCCTGTATCTCCATGTGCGAGCCGCCGCCAATGCCGCAGGTGAGCGCCGTGCCTTTATAGACGGTGAAGCTCTCTTCATAGCAGCCGCTTCCAAGCGGTTCGCCTGCGATCGAGAAGCCGTCGAAGCTTGCGTTGATCGTCAGTGTGCAGTGCTTTCCCTTGCTGCATGAGGTCAATAGCAGCAGCGCCGACAGCAGCAGCGCCGCTGTCAGTAGTTTATACCTCATATATATTACTGCTTGTTTTTGTCAAGCAAAGCCGCTATCTTCTGATGCGGGTCGATAACGTCGGAGATCGACATATCGTGGTTGAGCGTAGCGATATAATAAGCGATATACTTCGAGCAGTCAACCTCGTGGAACCACGGGCGCGAAAGCAGCTCGGGTGTGCGGTAGGTGAGGTTGGTGCCGAGAACAGCGCTTATGGTGCCGTCAGCATACTTTTCGTCGAAGGTGGAAAGACCGTTCGTGAACATACCGTAGGTAGCGTAGCAGATTATCTTGTTAGCCTTGCGCTTTTTCAGCTCGATGGCGATATCAAGCATACTTTCGCCCGAAGAGATAAGGTCGTCGGCGATGAAAACATTCTTGCCCGCAACGTCGTTGCCCATATATTCGTGAGCGACGATGGGATTTCTGCCGTCAACGACGGTCGAGTAATCGCGGCGCTTGTAGAACATACCGAGATCGACGCCGAGAACCGAAGCGTAGTACATATTTCTGTTGATAGCGCCTTCGTCGGGGGAAACTATCATGAAGTTATCCTTATCGAACTTTATCTCGGGGAAGGTCTTCATCATAGCCTTAAGCACCTGATAGGAGGGCATGATGTTATCGAAGCCCGTAAGCGGGATAGCGTTCTGCACGCGGGGGTCGTGAGCGTCGAAGGTAACGATGTTCTGCACGCCCATATTAGCAAGCTCCTGCAAAGCCACGGCGCAGTCGAGGGATTCGCGGAAGGAGCGGCGGTGCTGTCTGCCGCCGTAAAGGATAGGCATTATAACGTTGATGCGGTGAGCCTTACCGCTTGCCGCCTGGATAATGCGTTTAAGATCCTGATAATGATCGTCGGGGGACATGGCACATTCCTTGCCGAACATTTTGTAGGTGCAGCTGTAATTAGCCATATCGCAGATAATGAAAAGGTCTTTGCCGCGAACGGTCGTCTTGATAAGACCCTTACCGTCGCCCGACTGGAAGCGGGGGCAGTCAGCCTCGATGAGGTAAGTTTTTTTCTCGGTATCCTCAAAGGGTGCTCTCCATTTCAGGAAGTATTCGTTGATGCGGTTGCCGAGTTCGCTTGCGCCCTTCATGGCGATTATCCCAAGCGGCGCCACCGCAGATGCCGAGTCGAATATCTTGTCAACGTTTGTACCCATTTAACAGTTCCTCTTTTCTCTGTTTTTTTGGTTATCCCTACTGAGACGGTAGGAAAGAAGCTTTCCTACCGCAATTATCTATCCCTTATTATACAATATCCGACGGGATTTTACAATACCTTTTTTGGAAAAAGAAAAAAATTTAACATCTTTTCATATTTGAAAATATCAATGTGCGCAGGGCGAAGGGGAGATGAACGAACACTGAAATCAATTTTCTGTATTCACATGATAATATTTGTAAATTATGTAGGGGCGCTCTGCGGCATCAACTTGTTGATGCAAACCACGGCTCGTGCCCGTGAGCGCCCGCAAATCGCGTCATCTGCCTCACAAAATGGGCGCACACGGGCATGAACGAGCTCATGCAGTGCGCCTCTGCATGATTTCCGACAACCGGAGCAAAATTGATTTCCGTGAAAAAATGCGGAATCAACTTGACATAACAAAGTAAAAATGTTATTATATAAATTGTTTGGGAGAGCAAAAAAGGCTGCGGCATGAACGCGGTTTGTGCAAAAAGCCCCTTTTACCGACCCGCTATGCTGTCCTTATAAAATGTTATTGGAAGTGACCCTCATGAAAATAGCCGTACTCGGCGATATCCACAGCAACCATATTGCACTCGAAGCCTGTCTTGACCGTATCCGTGCCGAACGCGCCGACGGTATCGCTTTTCTCGGTGATTACGTCACCGACTGTCCTTATCCTCAGAAAACAATGAAGCTCCTCAAAAGAGCGGCGGAAGAATACGAAACATGGTTCGTGCGCGGCAACCGCGAGGACTATCTCCTCGATCATACCAAAAGGCTCTCCGAAAACTGGCACTTCTGCTCGCAGAGCGGCTCGCTGCTCTATACCTACGAAAACCTCACGGGCAGCGACCTGCGCTTCTTCGAGAGTATGCCCATCGGTATGGAAGTTAAGCCCGAACGCTATGAGCCTTTCGAGATATGCCACGGCTCCATGCAGAATAACAGACGTTTGTTCGTCGGCGACTGCAAGGATACCCGCGAGGTCATCGACGAGATGAACACCCGCCTGCTCGTCTGCGGGCATTGCCACAAATGCTACGAGCTTACCGTCGGTGAAAAGACCCTCGTCAACGCGGGCTCGGTGGGGAATCCTCAGCACGCGGGGGTCGAAGCGACAATGGTCATTCTCACGGCGGAGGAAGGCGAAAACTGGCGTTATGAAACGATCTGCGTCCCCTTCGACCGCGAAGCCGTTATCGAGGAATTTAAGACGAGCGGTCTGCTCGAAAAGGCTAATGTATGGTCGCGGGCGTATATAGCGGCGCTGCGCACGGGCAGGAATTATAACGAGGACGTCGTGCGTTATGTGTCCAAGGCGAGCCGCAAAAGAAAGCTGCCCTTCGACGACGAGGGCTTGTGGCAGGAGGCTGCCGAAAAGCTCGGGATCTGAAAGCTCTTTGTTCACTGTTTGTGAATTATGCTTGTTTTCGTAAATTTTCTATTTAAAAGCTTGACGTTTCCGCTTCGGACTGGTATAATAGAATGGGTGTTCCTTTAGCACAAAATGCTGTAATTATAATTAAGAGGTGTTTTATCATGAAGAAGATCATTTCAGGCAAGGTAAGAGAGGTCTACGAAACGGATAACGGTCAGCTCGTAATGGTGACTACCGATCGTATCTCCGCTTTCGACGTTATCCTTAACTCGACCATTCCCGGAAAGGGCAAGGCGCTCAATCAGATAGCGCTCTACTGGTTCGAGCTTACGAAGGATATTATCCCGAACCACATCATTTCCTCCGAGCTTTCCGATATGCCCGAGATGTTTGCAAGCGACAGCGAGCAGTATCAGGGAAGGACTATCCTCACCAAGAAGCTGAAAATGCTCCCCTACGAGTTCATCGTAAGAGGATATATGTTCGGCAGTATGTGGGAGGAGTACAAGAAGTCGAAGACCTTCTGCGGACAGCCCGTTGACGGCGAATATGTTCAGGCTCAGAAGCTTGCGGAGCCTATCCTCACTCCTTCGGTGAAGAACAACGAGGGTCACGACGAGAACATCACTATGGACAGGCTGCGTGCCGAGATGGGTGCCGAGGAAGCCGACCGTATCGCCGACATCTGTGTGAAGATCTACAACAAGTGCTATGAGGACGCTCAGAAGAAGGGTCTTATCATTGCCGACACGAAGTTTGAGTTCGGCTACGACGAGAACGGCGTACTGACGCTTGCCGACGAGGTAATGACCCCCGATTCGAGCCGTTTCTGGGCTGCCGACGAGTACAAGACGGGCACTTCGCCGAAGTCGTTCGACAAGCAGTTCGTTCGTGACTGGCTTATCGAGAACAACTTGAAGGGCGTCACCCCCGCTCCCGAGCTGCCCGCGGAGATCGTTGACAAGACAGCGGCTCTGTATAAAGAGTGCTATACGAAGATCACGGGCAGAGATTCCTACAAGTGATCTGAGACAAAACAAGCATTATCAGCGGACACCCGACCGTGCAGACAGGGTGTCCGTTTTATATTATTAGCGATAAAATCGCAAAATAAACCATAACCGCAAAATGAGGACATACTAAAAGTCTTAGGAAGGGGGTGTGGGGGAGAACCCTTCTTCAGAAGGGTTTCCCCCACGAATCCGTACCTCACAAGTCTCATAATAAATAGCAAGCAGCATTTCCAAACAAAATAAAATCGGCAATTCAAGAAAAGCGAACAAAAACGCACGATTGAATAGCTCTGCAAAACAGAGCGGAAACAAAAGAATTGCCGATTTTATTGGGCGAAAGAGCGAAGCGATTTTCGTCCAACAATAGCGCAGGATTCCGAAAAATACTGACGGAGGGGAAATTCATTTGCGAAAATCGCTGCGCTCTTTCGCAAATCTAAAATCGGCAATTCTCTTGTTCCCGCTCAGTTCTGATGTTTTATATGTTTGTGCCTTTTTGTTAGCTTTCTTATGAATTGCCGATTTTATTTGTTCGGAAATGCTTTTTGCTATTTATATTGAGACTTTAACCGTTCAGACTGTGGGGGAAACCCTTCTGAAGAAGGGTTCTCCCCCACACCCCCTTCCTAAGACTTTTGATATGCCCTTG
>JAILFF010000089.1 GCA_024697705.1 Ruminococcus sp. | reverse complement strand
GGCAGCGAACCGCACGAACGCAGTTCGTGCCGCGGTCTGTGCGGTCAGCACTTTCTTATCGGTGGGGCAGAGCGCGGTTCTGCACTTTCCGAACGACGGGGCAAGGTGCAATCTTTTCGCGAAAATCGCTGCGCTCTTTCGCGAAATAAAATCGGCAATTTCTTTGTTTCTGTCACGTTTTGCAGAGCTATTCAATTCTGCGTTTTTGTTACATTTTCTTGAAATTGCCGATTTTATTTTTGAGCTGTTCAATTTTCTTTTTCCGAATTGATGCTTGAACCGCTCAGTCTCTGGGGGAAACCCTTCTGAAGAAGGGTTCTCCCTGCACGAACTTGTTCGTGCCAACCCCTTCCTAAGACTTTTGGTTTGCCCTCACTTTGCTTTAAACCCGGTAACATACATCGAAGAAATATTCGCCGCGTCAAGCCCTCTGCGGATCACATTGCTGTCAATGTCCTCCGGCATATTTCCGCTCTGCATACAATACATCTTTGCATCGTCCGAAAGCGACCACAGATATTCCGTATCGAGCCGCTCAAAATACCCCGCGTTATACATCTCCACATTGAACCGCGCTATCACATAATCGGGTCGCCCGAACGTCAGAAGCCCGAACATCACTATGAACACCGCCGCCAACGGACGCATTATCGCCAAACCGCGCTTTATCTGCTTTACGATCACCAGCACAAACGCAAACGCGCACAGCACCATGAACCACCCCGTGTAAAGCCGCAGCTCGCTTAAGCCGTACTCGGAAATGTACATCACCATCTTGCTCAGCGCCGAAGCGATCATCACGAGCGTGAAAAAGCTCACCGCCGCCGTGTATATCCGCAAAGCCGCCGACTTTCCGCCGTTTTCCTTCGTGACGATATTCGCTATCATTATGATGAAGATGTTTATAATGATGACCGCAAGCAGCTCGAAAAATCCTCTGCGGGCGTACTCGGCGTGGCTGAAACCCTCGGGCAGCCTGTTCATGAACGCCGAAAGCAGATAATTCGCCTGCGAGACAAAGAACATCGTGTACAGCACACAGACGGGAGTAAGCGCAGTGCAGGTCACGATACCGCCCACCTTCTGCCACTTCGCAAGGTGAGCGGCGCAGGTATCCTCGGTCACGTCTTCGGCGCGGTTACGGTGAGCGTTTGCGTAGAAAGCCCCGAAAATATAGCACCCGACAGGCACCGCGAAGCAAAGCTGTATAATGGTCGGTAATATCTTTGCGACGGTCATTATGTCCGAGAGCCCGCCGAGCATCTTCTCAACGCCGCTGTCAGCCGAAACAAGCAGCCCGCCGATAATAATAGTAGGCACCACCGCGACCGCAAGCCCGATCAGCACCGAGCCCAGGCTTCTGCCGACTTTGGTGCGTCTGCCGCCCTCCACCGCCGCTTCGGGCATTCTGCCGAATTGTTCAAGCGGATACTGCACCGCCGCCTGCATCATGACAAACGGCAGAAATCTCGGCACGCGCCTGTCCTCGCTGCCGTACTGATACAAGAGCCACAGTCCGCAGAGGATGAGGAACACGGTGTTGAGATTCTTGATAAAGTCGTTATCGGTGACGAAATAAACGCAGGAAAAAAGGTACATTATCCCCGCCGTGAGAGCCGTTCTGCCGCTGCCCTTTACGCCGCTTTTTTTCATGAAGATAAGCGCCGCCGTAATCAGCAGAGCGAACACCGCCGTTGTGACAAACCCCGTCGGACTGCACACGGCAAAGCGAATCAGCAGGAATGACAGAGCGAATACCGCGATCGAGAACACAAGCTCTGCCGCCGTGAACTCGGTCTTTTTCTTCGGCTGAACGGCAGGCATCGGGCAGGGGATTCCGCCCATTCCGGGCATACCGTAATAAGCCGGCATCGGCATGGGTATCGGCTGCGGATCCGGTTGATTTTCGGGTTCTTTGCTGTGCTTTATCAGGTCTACCATAGCTTATCTCTCCTTTTTTCGTTCATTAAAATACGTGAAGTAAGCCGCCGCCGCGTTGATGACCGTCCCCGCCGCGTAGCTGACTATATCGCCCCAAGCAAAGCCCGTGCCGATCATAATAGCCATCAAGCTCCCCGGCTCGAATCCGAGTATCTTATAAAGCCCGAAATACTGCGACACCTCAACCGCGCAGGCGAAAACGAACAGTACCGCGGGCAAGGTACGCGGGAATTTGTCGGTGAATATCCTTATAAGAAAGTACATCGCGGGCATAACGAGTACGTCGCCGATATACACCCGCACAAAGCCGTGGGCGTACAAACCTATCAATATCTCGGTTATCAGCAGCGCGGCGAATATGGCGGCGTTTATAAGTCTCCGTTTTGTTGTCTGTTTCATATATTCAAACTGTCTCCCTATTCCATGTGTCTCAAATGCACGAGATATTTATCGCCCTGCGGTTCGGTTTTTATGTAAATGCGGCTGTGTTCGTAGCGGTAGTCTCCGTAAGCGCTGTCGTCGTAAGGCAGGATCTTCTGTTTGATATTGCTGCTCATGAACGCTTCGGGATCGCCGACCTCAACGGTAAGCTCGGTGGTTATCGCTATAAAAGCGCTGCCGTCGTAATAGCTCACGAGCCGCACATCGTCCGTAAGGTCAAGGGAAAATTCATCACACAGCCTTTCGCGGTCGAAAAAGAAATGCTGCGTGTGCGGACAAAACAACGCCCAATAGCCTGCTGCGGCCAACAAAAAAATGACCAAAACGCATATCAGCGCGATCTTTGCTGATTTACTCATACCGTCACCCAAGCTGCGAGAACTGCACGAGCCCCGTTTCGGTATCGACAATGACCGCCGTCGAATGAGGGTGGTTCCAATTCAGCACCGCGTAAAGAACGTATATCTGTGCGCTTTCCGAGCCGCCCTCACGCATTTTTCCGCTTATATAAACGTCAAGTGTGCCGTCGTCGCAGCTGTTTTCGCGGGGTGTGAAGTCCTCTACCTTGTAGCCGCCCATTTCGATGTATTCTTTCAGAGGAATGGTGTATTTTGCCTGCGGCGCGTATTCGGCGGCGCAGGCGGCAGCGCGTTCGGGAGTCGTTTTGTATGTCACGCTGAAATATCCCGTACCCTGCATTATCGAGGGCATATACCCAAACTCATAATCGCCGAGTACTTCTTCAAGACTTGTCGGGAAGTATTCGGGGGCTTTCACATTGTGGAAACGGCTGATATACTTCTGTTGAATAGGGTACTGCCATTTCATTCGCGAGTTGATGAACGGCGGGGTGCCGAATGTCAGCAGGAGAGTGAACGCGGCTATAATCAGAGCGCCGACGGGGTTGCCCCATGTCACCTTTGCGCCGTTTTTATCGGCTTTTTTTGTTTGCAGGAACAGCACAGCCGCGGGGACGGCGAGTATCACGGCTTCAAACCCGACATCGGCAGCCGAAAGCACTATCCCGCCCGCTATGCAGACCGCTATGCACACAACAAGTATTATTAATGTTATCTTTGCCGACTTAGTCATTTTTATTCTCCCCTTAATTTTGCGATAAATTGTTTTTCTTTGTTTACTCCGTTTATCGTTTCGGTGTAGCTGACTACATAACAGCTGTCATTTTGTTCCACATGGAACTCATCGCATCTGCGCCCGTCGAAAATATCCCCCTTGCCGAGAAAATACGCATTATCGCCGACTATCTCGTAAAGCTCAGGGTGAGAATGGTGCATACCGTCCGGAGCGTTGCACAGCACTATCAGCTGACCGTCAAAATCGTATTCTTTTGCGCCGTAGGGGTCGTTCCAGTCCTCGAAAAGCCCCGTCGTCATCACGCCGCCGATAAAGATCGTTATAATCACACCAAATCCCAACAGCAGCGACAGCGCAAAGCGGGCTATCGTCTTTAAAAAACTCTGACGGGCTTTGATCTCGGAGATCAGCGACAGGATCACAAGCCCCGCCGCGATACAAAATATAACGCCGAATATCCGGTCGTATTCGCTCCGCGCCTGCCAGGTGTGGAATTTGCCGTCGGAATACTTAAGCTGAGTTGTATCGGGAACAAGCGCACGGATAATAAGCGCCGCGATTATCGGCATACCGATAAGTCCGAACAGCCCCCACCGCCAGACGTTCCCGATGTATTTTTTCTCGCCGTTTGTCATGTTTTTTCTGCCGGATTCTGCCATTCGAGGATATCCCCCGGCTGACAGTCGAGCGCCTCGCAGATTTTATCGAGGGTCGAAAAGCGTATCGCCTTTGCCTTGCCTGTTTTCAGCACAGAAAGATTGGCGGCTGTTATCCCCACAATGTCGGCAAGCTCGTTTGAGGAGATCTTGCGCTTTGCCATCATCACATCAAGATTAACAATGATAGGCACAAAAAGTCCCCCCTTTCATATGGTAAAGTCGTTTTCCGACTTTATCTCGACCGCCTGCTCAAATACGTTTTTCAGCACCCGCATGATAAGCCCGAACATCACGGCGAAAAACGCGGGCAGAAACAGCAGGAACCTCCACAGCGCCATCACGCCGAAAACTCCGCCCGCAAGCAGACAAGCCCACGAAATGCACCGCAGACAGCGTGTGTTCCGCTCGATAAAGACCTCGCCCTTCGAGATGTTTTTAAGCAAAATATGCAGCTCGGCAACAGCCCACACCGCAAGCCCCTCGCAGACGTAAAGCGTCACCATCATCGGCACATAAACGCTCCCGCCGATCAGCCCCATGCCGTCGGAAACGTCCTCGTACCAGTCGGCAACGAACGGCACGAAAAACGTCATCATGAAGATCATCACCGAAAAACAAAGAACAAGTATCCTCGACAGCTTAAGCGACCTGTGTTTATTCCACACCGGTAATTCCCCCTTGAATATGCTTGATGTTGTTTACTGAAAACATTATAGCACACTCAAATCTGTTTGTCAATAGTTTTTTATCGAAAAACGATAATTTTTTATTCTTTTTTAGATAAACGTAATTATGTAGGGGTACACCTGCGTGTGAGCCCGCGAATGTGTCCGATCAGCAGCAAAACGGGCGCACACATAGGTGCGCCCCTGCAAGATCTCAAACAAAAGAATTAAACCGTCCAAGAAATCTCCCGAAAAAAATGCCTTCGGGGTATTGCAAAACCGTGTGATATTTGGTATAATATATAATGGAGAAATAAAAGCTAATACGGAAACGGAGCGTGGTCGGGCGCTATGAAGAATTACAGAGTCAAACTATCCTATCGGGGAACAAATTATCACGGCTTTCAGCGGCAGAACAACGCCATGACCGTTCAGCAGGCGGTCGAGGACGCGCTGAGCGCTCTGCTCGGTGAAGATGTCACGATCTACGGCTGTTCGCGCACCGACGCAGGAGTACACGCCCGCGAATTTTATTTCAGCTTCAAGACAGACAATCCCATACCGCCGCGGGGAATAGTATTCGGAACAAACGTGCGGCTCAATGACGATATAGCGCTCATCTCATGCGAGGAGATGCCGCCCGAGTTTCACGCCCGATACAGCTGCCGCGGCAAGGAATACGAATATCTTGTCTATTGCAGCGAGATACGCGACCCGTTTCTCTGCGACGGCGCTTACCGCCTGATGAAACCGCTCGACGCGGGGCTTTTGAACCGCGAGGCGCAGGCTTTTGTCGGCGAGCACGATTTCAAGAGCTTCTGCGCCGCCGACTGCGAAAAGGAGAACACCACGCGCACGATATATTCGTTCACCGTCACGCAGACGGGCAGGCTTTACCGATTCAGAGTCGCGGGGAACGGTTTTCTTTATAATATGGTGCGGATAATGGTCGGAACGCTGATATGCATAAACGAAGGAAAGCTTGAGATCGGCGCGATAGAGCGGCTTTTGCAGGAGCGCGACAGAACGCTTTCGGGGAGGACAGTCCCGCCGCAGGGACTTTACTTAGACCGGGTTTATTATGATGATATTGATAACAGGAAATAATCAGGAAACATACAAGACTGCCGGGTCCGGCGCTCCTACCCGGTCAAAGTTCATATTTTTATATATCGTTTGCTATAATAACAGGAAATAAAAGGATCACAGAATCCTCAAAGGAGAGAATGAATTGAACGAAAAACAGACAGGCGGCAGCCGAATAAAGAAAACTCAGGGAGCCGCCGGGAAAGATATCCCTCTGCGCGGCACGGATAAACAAGGTGCAGGCTCGGGGAACGAACGCCGCCCCAATATAAGCGCTTCGCCCGGAAAAGGAGCGGCGAAAAATCCTCAGCCGGGGAAAAATAATATACAGATAAACGCGGGCGAGAAAAAGACCGCTAAAAAAACTGCGGCTCCCGAGCCGAATAAAAAGCAGTCAAAGCCCGCGCCCGAGATCACAAAAAGCTCTGCCAAGACCGCCGCTCCGACAAAGGCAAATACCAAGCCGAAGCCCAAGCAGGAGGAAAAATCAGCCGAGCCCGCCCGCCGCGCCGTTCACACCGATATCAACGAGGTGCGCAGGAACGAACATTCGATACGGGTGCTCAAAAGAGTTATGACGGCGCTTATCATCGTGCTTATCGGGCTGATCGTCTATATCACCTATCCTCACTGGATAAAGGCTTTTGAAGGTCTTTTCGACCGTCCCGTCCGCACGGAGGTCAACGACGGCTCGACCGAACAGGGCAACTTCCCGCTCGAACCCGATAACACCGTTACGGGCGTCTATACCGTCAAGAACGACCTCCTGACGACCGACCCGCACACGCTCACATTCTATAACGTAAACGGAGAACGTCAGGCAAGCTATAATCACAACTTCTCAAAGCCCATTGTCAGGACGGCGGGCAAGCGAGTGCTTGTCTTTGATAACGGCGCTTACGATTTCAAGCTTTACAAAAAGGGCGGCGAAAGCTACTCGAAGACCACCGACGATACGATACTTACGGGCGATGTCTGCGATGAAGGCACGGCGGTGATCGTCACGACCTCGAACAAATATGCCGCCTCCGCGAAGTTCTACGACAAGGACGGCAAGGTCATCTATAACTACGACTGCACCGCACGGATCATGGCGGTAACGCTCAACGCCGAAGGAACTTCCTGCTATATCTGCACGTTCTACTCGGGCAACGGCGAGCTGCGTTCGCAGATAAGGCGCATCGACCTCGACAAGAAGGGCGAGCAGATGATAAGCGAGGAGATCCCTTCCCTTGCGATAGGCTGCCGCGTGAACGACGCGGGCGACATCATGGTGGTCTGCGATACGGCGTTCTATATACTCAGTCCCGACGGCAAGCTGCGTTCGGAATACAAGTACGACGGTGATCTCGTTTCCTACGACCTGGGACACGCGGGCGCGGCGGTGCTGCTGAACGGCGGCTCGAAGAACACGGGCACGCTTATGATAGCGCAGTCGGGAGCGGCAGGCAGCGCGGAGTTCCGTCAGCTTCTCTCGGACAGCTCGGTGAAGCTTGTCAAGACGACAGACGACCGTGTGATACTTCTCAGCAGCGAAAAAGCGTTTTCGTTTGATTTCATGGGGAATCTGACGGCGACGGCGGCGATAGGCAGGGAGTACAGCAATTTCGCGTATATAGATCAGGCGTTGTATCTGTTAGGCAAGCACGGGGTTGATAAGATAAAATTTGCGATGTGAAACCGCAAGAGAGGGCAAAAACCAATGCAGGAAATAAAAACCGAACGGCTCACCCTTAAACCGATGTGCCGGGAGTATCTCGCCACCACGCACGAATATGCGGGCGACTTAGAGAATACGCGGCTCATGGTGTTTCTGCCGAAGGAATCGGAGGAGGAAACGCTCGCGTTTATCAAAGACGCGGAGAGAGAATTTCTCAAAGAAAAGCCCGAATACTACGAAATGGCTGTATTCCGCGGGGAAAGACACATCGGCGGGATAAGCCTTTGGATAACAGACGATGAAACTTGCGAACTCGGCTGGACGATAAACAAGCGCTTTTTCGGCAACGGCTACGCGCCCGAAGCGGCTAAGGCTATGATAGATTACGCCGCGGACACGCTCGGGATAAGGCATTTCATCGCTCAGTGCGATACGGAAAACGCTCCCTCGCAGAGGGTCATGGAAAAGCTCGGAATGAAGCTCACCGCAGAATACGGCGGCAGGATAAACCGCGCCAGTCCCGACGAGGAACGCCGCGAATATCTCTATGAGCTGTATATTAAATGAGGATATTTTGCTCGTAGGGGCGCACTGCACGAACTACGGCTCGTGCCCGTGTGCGCCCGTTTGGGGGCAATCTGATATTTGCGGGCGTACACACAGGTACGCCCCTACACAAATCTCATTTATAATTAATCAACCAATATTTTTTAAGGAGGGTCATATCATGGGATTTAATTTCAGAAAATCATTCAGTCTGGGCAACGGCGTAAGAGTTACCGTCGGCAAGAAGAGCGCCAGCGTGTCGGTCGGCAGAAAGGGCGTTCGCGGCTCCATCAGCACCACGGGAAAAGCGACAGGCACCGTGAGTATTCCCGGTACGGGGCTTTCCTACTCCGCTTCAAAGAAGATAAGCGACCTTATCCCCGGCAAGAAGGACGAGGATAAGAAGACCACCGCCAAAAAGACGTCAAAAACGTCGTCTTCCAAAACAGCTTCGGCTAAGACATCGGCAGCTAAAACATCTTCGGCAAAAACGTCCTCTTCAAAGACAGTTTCTTCCAAGACTGCTGCCAAGTCTACTTCGACTAAAACATCCGCAAAAACCGCGGCGGCAAAAACAACCGCGGCAAAAAAGCCCGCTCCCGCAAAAGCCGCTCCGGAGCCCGCCGCCGAAACGCCCTCGAATCCGTTCTCCACGGGCAAGGCTAAAAAACTCACCGAAGACTGATATTCAAGAAGGGTCATACAATGGATAAAGCAAAGATCAACAAGATAGTCAAGAAAATAAAGAAAATGCGTGCCGATTCCGAGGCGAAAAAGAACGAGCCCAAGAAAGCCACGTTCGCCTATCAGGTATCGGGCAGCGCCGAAAAAACGCTTATGGGTCTCGGCATCGCGGCGGGACTTGCCGTGATATTCGACGAATCGAAAAAACGCGCCAAAAACCCTGCGAAGGCTCACGGCTTCATCAAGCGCACCACGCGCTTCTACAAGATGCTGGGCGGTCTGCTCGATTCTACCGTTGCGCAGCAGCTCAAGATCGACAACGAACGGCAGTTTATCGACGAAACGCTTGAAAAACTGGAGATCGAAGACGGGATAAAATTCGACCCGAAAACAACAACGGGTGACGGCTGATGACACAGTATTTCCTTGAATATATAGCGTTCCTTGACGCCGCCCTCGCCGACGAGAACACCGACCTTGCGCGGCTGATGAAGATACACAAGGAAAAGACCCGCTACTTTCAGCACGAGCGCTTCGTGCATCTGTTTGTTATGATACTTTTTGCGCTCGTGACCGTGGCGTGCTTTTTCATCATCGTGCTGACCGAAAAAATAATACTCGTGCCGCTGGCGCTGCTGTTTTTGGGTCTGCTTATCCCCTATATCAAGCATTATTATTTTCTCGAAAACAACACACAGAAGCTTTACCGCTACTACGACCGTATCAGCGAAAAGCTCGGAAAAGAGGATCTTTAAATGGCAGGCAGTAAGAAACCGCAAAATAACAAGACATTTGAAAAAGAGAGCTGGAAGGGCAGCGTGATAACCGCTCCGCTGCCGCCCGCGCTCGTCAGCTGCGGCACCGCCGAAAAACCGAACGTTCTCACCGTGGCATGGACGGGCGTGCTTTGTACCAAGCCGCCCGTTACCTATATCTCGGTGCGCCCCGAGCGCTTTTCCTACGAAATAATAAAGAAGTCGCGGGAGTTCGTGATAAATCTGCCGACGGACAGCCTTGTCCGCGCCGTCGATCTCTGCGGCGTGAAAAGCGGCAGGGATACCGACAAGCTCGCGCTGACGGGTCTTACCGCCGTGCCCTCGTTCAACGTCGCCGCCCCGATGATCGCCGAATGTCCCGTGAGCATCGAATGCAGGGTGCGCGAGATAGTGCCGCTCGGCTCGCATGATATGTTCGTCGCCGATATCGTCGGCGTGGGTGCTGCCAAGGAGCTGCTCGACGATAAGGGCAGACTTGCTCTCGAAAAGGCGGGGCTGCTTGCCTACGCCCACGGAGCTTATTTCTCGCTGGGCAAACAGCTCGGCACATTCGGCTATTCGGTGCGCAAAAAGAAAACTCCCGTCAGACGACGGGAGCCAAAATAAAAAATTATAGGGGAGAAGCCGACAGATGCTCTGTCGTGCTGTATATATGAAGGCTTGGGGTAAAAGCCGACATATCTCATTTGCGGATAGTCATCTATCCGACAGTAAAGAGTATACCTCTCAACTGTGAAATTCTTGTGAAAAAATTCGGCGTCATTGATGAAAAGCGCAAGAAAATCATAACATATCAAAATATTATACTAAATACCATTATTTACTATTAAAAAACATAAATGAACAAGATCTTTAAGCATATACCCGTCATCTGTGGGATAATTTTTCTGCTGATGATAATTATATCGGTAGGCAGCGCGTGGGCTTCGGGAGTTCACCTGTACGATCTCGGGATATCCTTTTCGGCATATGTGGGTCTAAGCCGCACGATATCGGCAATATACTTCTGCGCGGCTGTCGTTATGATAATCATGCTTGCCTATTATGTCGCAAAAACAAAAATGCCGCTGATAAAAAGAATAATTTACGCGGTGATACTGACCGATCTGTTCGGAACGGCGTTTTTTCCTTACAACTTTTTCAGCGAAGCGCCCACCGCCCGCTCGATCAATTGGCACAACAATTTCGCGATATGCATGATGCTTGCTTCGACCGTGCTGTTTATTATTACTGCCTTTACATCAAAAAGCAAAACGCAGCGTGCGGTAAGCATTATCTCGATCATCTATTCGGCGGCGTTCATAGTAATGTATTTTTTGAGATTCGGGCTGATGTTCCGAACATTTTTTATCTGGGAGAACCTTTTTATCGTTCTGCTGCTTTTGGCTTTTCAAACCGAGCAAAACGAGAATGCGACTATCGAATCCGAAACGGAGGTCTGACAAATGCCGAGATTCTTTACCGATAATATTGACGCCGCGGCGGGCTTGGGCGTGATAACCGGCTCCGACGCGCAGCATATCGCGCTCAGTCTGCGCATGAGAAAGGGAGAGCAGGTGACGCTCTGCCGCGAGGGTACGGACTACCTCTGCGAGCTTGAAGCCATCACCCCC
>JAILFF010000014.1 GCA_024697705.1 Ruminococcus sp. | reverse complement strand
TTCTATTCATTTTCCAATAATATAACGCTTGAAATGTTAATATTATAGTCATCGTTTCATATTGCTTTATTATTAAATAACAGCTTTGATTATTCATCATCCTCGTTACGCGGGGGTCTGAATGTGACGGGGTGCTTTTTATGGTAAGCGCCGTAGGACAGTTCGTACACGATAAGCTGCAAGCCGAGCACAGCGCCTCCTCCGACTGCGGCGGCGGTCTTCATCTCCGCGCCGAAAAGCTCGATGACCCATCGGCTGGTAAAATAAAACATATAGTACACCGACCGTATCACTCGGGTGGAATCGAACGGGTTATAGAATATCACTGGGACAAAGTACGCGCCGAGCATAAGTATCAGGGTTATCATAACAAGTATGATATCCATATCCCGATAAGCGGCGTGGCGTTTGCCGTCGTCGCGGAAGACCGCCGCAAGCGTTCCCGCCATAACGAGCGCCGCCGTCACAGAGCCTGTGAGATCGCTTATGAGAAAGTGCTTCAAGTCCTGCATGGAGGGCGGCACAAGCGAAGCCGCCACCCAAAATAGCCCCTTCCCTATGATAAGCCCGAGCAGATTCGTGCCGAAAAGCAGGATTATCCTGAACGCGCTGTATTTGAATTGCTGAGTATAGTCCATAGCTGCTCCCGTTATATAAATAGTATTGTAGGGGCGCCCTACGTGTGCGCCCGCCGACCGATACAAGCATCTCAATTGCCTGTCAGAGCAATCGGCGGTTTATTCCTGTCCTCGAATATTTTTTCGATTATCGTCCAAACACCCGCGTCGGGGTCAAGCCCTACCGTATCGGGGTAATAGATATAATCGGAAATATTGGAAAGACCGGTCTCTATTTTCAGGACTTTCAGCTGATAATCCGTCTCGGGACTGCTGTACCGCGCAAACCAAATATTTTCTATTATCTCGGCTAACCGGTCGTCGTCAAGCCCTTGTTTGGCAGGTTCGGGCAGAAGAAAAGTCATTGCAAGATCGGTCAGACTTGTGTGGCTCCAATATTCAAAGCAGTCCGAAGCGCTGATATCCGACCTGCCCGTTATCTCACGCAGACTTGCTTCGAGCTCTTTTATCTCGGCTTCGTCGCGGCTGCCGGCTATTTGTTCTATTATATCCTTGACCTGTTCGAGCTTTTCGTCACTAACATCTGTAACCATTGGAATCACCTTCTGCCATTAATTACAAACCGACTTATCCTGCCCTGTCGGAAAGAATGTGCCTGTCCCGCACTTTCGATGTGCGAAAATCGCTCCGCTCTTTCGCACATTAAAATCGGCAATTTCCTTGTTTCCATACAGACTTGCAGAATCATTCAATTGTGCGTTTTTGTTCGATTTTCTCTAAATTGCCGATTTTATTTTTAGAGGTTCGGTTGTCTCTCTCCGAGATGTTTTGCTCCGTCGCCGGCTTTTGTGGTGGAAACCCTTCTGAAGAAGGGTTATCCCCCACACCCCCTTCCTAAGACTTTTGGTTTGCCCGCGTTTTGCGAGTATCTTTTATCTCTTATCTTTTATCTCTTTATCTTCTGCAAACAGCGCCGCCAAATACAACGACCCGCATATCACAAGCGCTTCGCCCTCCGGCAAGGCTTCAAGCTCCCGCTTAACAGTTTCCTCCGCCGAAAGCTTTGAAGCCGTCGCCGCCGCACCATGCTCCCTCAGCAGAGCCGCCAACTCATCGTCAGAACGAGCGTTCGGTGCAAATCCGTCCACACAGACAAACCGCTCACAGCTCCCCGCAATAAGCCCCGCAGCCGCCGCACTGTCCTTGTCGCCCAGCATACCTATCACAGCGCGTTTCTTACACGGCAAAGTATCGAGCGCCGCCGCCAAAGCCGCCACGCCCTGCGGATTGTGCCCGCCGTCCACGATGACAAGCGGCTCCCGCTTAAGTATCTGCAAACGTGCGGGTATCACGGCGCGTAAGCCCTCTTTGACCGCCGCCGCGGGTATCTCAAAGCCCGACCGCCGCAGAACGCCCAGCGTTTCAAGCACCGTGCAGGCGTTCGTCAGCTGATGCGCCCCGCCCATGCTTACATTATATGTATGACCCTTGTAAATGAATCCCGAACCGAACGCCGTCACGCTGACGGGCTCGGGCTCTTCGGGAATAATAAGCTCAGAGCCGCACTCCGCCGCCCGTTCTTTCACCACGCGCACGGCTTCGTCGGGATTCCCGCCCGAAAGCACCGCGGGCGAACCGCGCTTGATTATCCCCGCCTTCTGCGCCGCTATCTGCTCTATCGTGTCGCCGAGTATCGCCGTGTGATCGAGCGAAAGCGAACAGATCACCGAGACGATCGGCGGCGGTATCACGTTTGTCGAATCGAGCAGTCCGCCGAGCCCCGTTTCAAGCACGACGATATCGCACTTTTCGCGCTCGAAATGCAGAAGCCCCATCGCCTGAGTTATCTCGAACTGCGAGAACCCGAGCGCCGAGAGCTTTTCCGCGGCGGGGGAAACCATGTCGGCAAGCGCGTCAAGCTCCGCGTCGGAGACCTCCCTGCCGTCGATGCGTATCCTGTCGTTATAACGAATGATATACGGCGAGGTGAAAAGCCCTGTCTTATAGCCCGCCGCAGTCAGCGCCCGAGCCGTCATCTCGCAGACGCTCCCCTTGCCGTTAGTCCCCGCAACGTGAACGAATCTAAGCCGTTCCTGCGGGTCTCCTATCTCGTGCAAAAGCGCCGCTATCCGCGAAAGGTCGTTCACCCGCCTGCCGAGCTTTGTATATTTTGATGTAAATTCCTCGTAATGCTTCATGTGTATCTTTCCAAAAATTGTATTTAGTGAATAGTAATCATAAACGTGCAAGCGCACCCTACATATAAATCTTGATTGAGGAAAACCGGTGTAGGGGCGACACATTGCTCGTGCCAACCCCTTTCTAAGACTTTTGATATGCCGTTGTTTTGCGACTATCTTTTATCTTTTATCTTTCATCTTTTATCTATTCTTCGTCGTCCCTGTGGATATATTTGTATAAGGAAAGCGCGGTCTCCTGACCCACTCCCGCCGCCGCCGCAAGCTCGTCCACCGTCGCGGAGGAAAGCGCCTCGCGGGTCTTGTACTCGGTCATGAGCTTCTGCGCCTTTTTCTCGCCTATTCCCTTGACCGAAGTAAGCCCTATCGTAAAGGTGTTCTTCGAGTGCCGCGCCTTTGTAAAGCTTATCGCAAAGCGGTGAACCTCGTCCTGTATCTGCGTGACGAGCGCGAACGCCTTGCGGTAGGCGTGCAGGCTTATCTCATGGTCGGAGGCTGTCGCGGCGCGGGTGCGGTGCTTTGAGTCCTTCACAAGACCATAAATCGGCACGTTTATCCCGAGACTGCGCACGGCGGGGGTGATGGTCGCGACGTGCCCTTTGCCGCCGTCGAGCAGTATCAGGTCGGGCAGTGTGGAAAAGCCCTCGTCCTCGCCCTCGAAATAGCGGTTGAAGCGGCGCATTATTGCTTCGGTCATGCAGGCGTAGTCGTCCTGCTGATGAACGGTCTTTATCGCAAATTTGCGGTAGAAGCGCTTGCACGGTCTGCCGTTTTCAAAAACGACCATTCCGCAGGTCATGTCCGACGAACCTAAGTTCGATATATCGTAGCACTCGATGAACTGCGGCGGCTTTTCGAGACCGAGCGCCTTTGCAAGCTCTTCGAGCGCCGAAATTTCCTTGCCCGTTCTGCCGACTCTGAGCGACAGATGCTCGCTCGCGTTGCTTTTCGCAAGCGTCGTAAGTCTTAGCAGCGCACCCCTCTGCGGCACGGTGAGCTTCACCTTATGCCCGCATTTGAGCGACAGGAATTTCTCGATAAGTTCGGCGTTCTCAATCGGCTCGTCAAGAAGTATATCGTGCGGTATCTCCTCGCGCTGCGCGTAAAATTCGAGCATATAGCCCTCACGCATGGAGCTTCCCTCGTCGGTCATGCCGAGCGGCGCGGAGTGTTTGTCGAAGAGCCTTCCGCCGCGGTACATCAGCACGCTTCCGTAAGCCTTGCCGCTGTTTTCCGATACGGCAAAAATATCCATATCGCGGGTATCTTCGGTAACTATCTTCTGATCCTCCGCCGCCTTTTTTATCGCGTTGATACGGTCGCGGAGCTTTGCCGCAAGCTCGAAATCGAGGTCTTCGGCGGCGGCGTTCATTTGTTCGGTCATACGTTCAACGCTTGCCTGCGAGCCGTTTTTTATGTAATCGATCGCCTGATTCACGGCGGCTTTATAATCCTCCGCCGAAACGTTACCCTTGCACACGCCCATGCACTGTTTGATATAGCAGTTAAGGCAGGGGCGTTCCTTACCGAAATCGCGGGGAAATTTGCGGTTGCAGGTGGGGAGCATAAAGACCTTGTTAGCCTCGGCTACCGCCTGCCTTACCGAGTAGGAGCTTATATACGGACCGATATACTGCGCACCGTCGTCCTCCTTTTGCAGAACGGCGGTCAGGCGGGGGTAAGGCTCGTCCGAAACGCGGATATAGCTGTAACCCTTGTCATCTTTGAGCAGTATATTATATTTGGGCGAATACTGTTTTATGAGCGAACATTCGAGCACAAGCGCCTCGAATTCGGAATCGGTAACGATGAAATCGTAATCCTTAACGAGCGAGACCATTTTCCACACCTTCGGCAGGTGATCCTGACCCTTACGGAAGTAGCTGTTCACGCGGTTATGGAGGTTTTTGGCTTTACCGACGTAGATTATTTTTCCCGAGTTATCCTTCATGAGATAGCAGCCGGGTTTAGCAGTAAGTTTTGAAGTTTTATCGCGCAGAAAGACGAGATTTGGGTTTTGTTCTTCGGAGATAGTCACGGTCTCACCTCTTTGATAATATTATAGCACATTTTTTTGTACTTTTCAAGTGTCTTTTGTGCAAACAATAAAAAGAATAAGAAAAAAGAAATAACAAAAAGAAGGCATACCGAAAATAAAGGCAAACCAAAAGTCTTAGGAAGGGGGTGTGGGGGAGAACCCTTCTTCAGAAGGGTTTCCCCCACGAAAGCCGTGGTCGGCAGAAAACGATTCGGAGAAAGAAAACCGCACCTCTAAAATAAAATCGGCAATTCAGAGAAAAGCTCCCAAAAAGGCAGAAGCGAATGATTCTGCATATCGTGACGAGAACAAGTGAATTGCCGATTTTATTGCATGAAAGAGCGGAGCGATTTTCATGCAACAGCGGCGCGAACGACCGTATTATGTCTGTATGAGCTTTTCCCCGCCGTTGTGATATTCGGACATTTGTGCTATTCATTTGCGAAAATCGCTGCGCTCTTTCGCAAATA
>JAILFF010000294.1 GCA_024697705.1 Ruminococcus sp. | reverse complement strand
GCGGACATATTGCCTTTGACGCCTTCGGGGAGCTTTTCCTTCTCCATGATGGCGGCAAGACCCATAACGGCGTTTATGGGAGTGCGTATCTCGTGGGATACGTTTGCGAGAAAGTTATTGGCGCGTTCGTTTTCCTCCAGTATCGTGCCTATTTTTTCCTGATACTGCTTTTCGGTGTTGAACCACGCGGAGGAGAGCCTGTCGGCGAGAAGAGCGCCCAATGCAACGAGCGCGAACTGCCACACGGAGCGCACGATTTTTGCGGGTTCGAGGATCAGTCCGTTGTTGCTGTCGCTTATCACCCACAGGTGAAGTAACATCCCGCCTATGCCGCCCAGCGCCCCCACCGCGACGAGTATCCTTTCGCCCGACATGGCAAAGACAAAGCACATTATGACGATCAGCCCCGTACTGTCGTATAGGGTGCTGATATTCACTGAGTAGTAGAAGACCTCGAAGATCAGGAAAAGCCCGTAGCAGAAGATACGCGCCCGCGGCGAGCCCTTCCCCGAGATATGCACGGCGAGGCAGATAGCCGCTCCCGCGATTATCACGGGGATAGTCCATTTTTCCCAGCCGAGAATAACATTCAGCACGATAAGCACGGCTGAAAACACCGTGAGCGTGATTATCGTTACAAGGTGTGAAACAACGCCTATTTCCTTGTTGATACCAAAGTCCTTTTTCATAGTTTTTATCCAATCATAGAATCATTGATCGTTGTTATATATCATAACTGTAAATTAGCATTTTGAATGTATGATTGTAGGGCGGGGGCTTGCCCCCGCCGCTTAACGCGCAGGTTTGCAACGCCTTGTAGGGGCGCACCTATGTGTGCGCCCGTTTGGAATCCCGCGCCTATTGGCGGGCGCACACGCAGGTGCGCCCCTACATGAAATTGGGTTTACATAACGTGCGGCTGGACACGGCGTGGGCAATGGCTACATTAACAAAGTTAATGCCAACAAGTTCGTGCAGCCGCCCTACAACAATACCTATAAATGCTAATTTACAGTATCACGGCTCATTCTGTTCCTCTGCGATCTTAAGCATTATATCGGTAAATTCGGGGTCGAACTGCGTTCCTCTGCCGCGCCGAAGCTCCTCTGCCGCCTGAGCCGCTGTCAGACTTCCGCGGAAAGTGCGGCTGCTCGTCATCGCGGCGTAGGCGTCCGCAACGGCGATGATCCTTGCTTCAGTCGGGATATCCTTGCCCGAAAGCCCGTCGGGGTAGCCGCCGCCGCCGTAGCGCTCGTGATGCCACCTCGCACCCGCCGCAAGTATCGGCATCGAGTCGATGCACTCAAGCGTTCTCGCGCCCAGATTTGAATGATCTTTAACCAGTTCGTATTCCTCGTTGGTAAGCGTCGCGGGTTTGCTGATGACAGAATCGGGAATATTCAGCTTTCCCACATCGCGCAGCAGCGCCGCCGTGTAGATCTCGCTCTGACGGGTCTCGGTCATCCCTGCGCGTTTTGCGATCTCCCGCGCAAGCTCGGCTACCTTCACCGAATGTCCGTGCGCGTAATTATCCTTGGCGTCGATAAGCTCGGAGAACGAACGTACTACGTTTAAGAAAAGCTCTCTGCTGCCGCGCAGCTTCTTCTCCACCTCGCAGCTCATTGTGTGGCGAAGCGACGAAAGCTCAATGGTATTGCGCACTCTTTGCAGAAGCGTTACGGAATTTAAAGGCTTGTGCAGAATGTCGCAGGCTCCGTGAAGCAGTCCGTTCGCCATAAGCTCGCTCTGTTCTTCCGAGCCGAGCAGCAGCACAGGTATATCCGCGGTCTCGCCGCCTATCTCTCTCAGCCTGTTCAGTATATCGAGGCAGTTGAGCGAGGGCAGCTCCGCGCCGATTATCAAGAGCTCGGGTACGCTTTTTTTCAGGTATTCAAACAGCGGCGGCGCGGACTTCATCGCCGATACGTAAAACCCTCCGCTGCTTAAGATCTGCCCCATGCGCTTGATCTCATTA
This sequence comes from Ruminococcus sp., assembly GCA_024697705.1. Taxonomy (GTDB): domain Bacteria; phylum Bacillota; class Clostridia; order Oscillospirales; family Ruminococcaceae; genus YE71. The sequence goes on along the minus strand of JAILFF010000294.1, from coordinate 13,923 downwards.
ACGTCGCTGTCGAGGATCACCACGCGGGATTCCTTCTCGGGCTCGGCTGCAACGGCACTGCCGCCGACGAATTCGGTCACGCTGTTGAGCTTTACCGCGTCGCCGTGCAGTTCCTTCCAGCTGCCCATGATATTGCTGATGACCGCTCCGACCGCCGCTTCGCGGATATCGGCAAGCAGCACGAAATACTGGTCATGCTTGTTGCGCATCAGTATGTCGGATTTTCTGAGACAGTTTTTGATGTGGTCGCCGAATTCCGAGCAAAGCTCCTCGTATCTGTCGGGGTCGGTCTCGGAGCCGTGTGAGATAGTCAGCAGCATCTTGCAGGCTTTGCGGTGGCTGCGCATGACGTATCTCATTATATACTGGTAGACGCTGGAAAAAATCTGCTTATCGAGCCGCAGCGCCGAGTTGGGTATATTTCTTTCGCCGAATATAGCGGAAAGCGTGGAAAGCTCCTTTTCGATGGAGTCTATTTCAGCGGAGTTCTCGTCGGCTCTTTCGCGGGAATACATCTCCGCGCCGTGCTTTCCGTTCTGCTTGACGTTGTAGAGCGCCTTGTCCGCCAGTGACAGCAGCTTTTCGTATTCGCGCCCACATTCGGGAACGGAAACACCGCCGATGGACACTCCGAGAGGTATCTCCATATCGTCGCCCATGAGCTGTCTCGCTTCGGCGGTGATGTGAAGATTGAGCTTTTCCGCGAGCGGCTCGATCTCGCTTTCGCCGTTCATATCCTTGAAGAACGCCGCGAACTCGTCGCCGCCGATACGGGCGCATCGGCTGCCTTCGGGGGCATTTTCGATTATCAGCTTCGAGAAGGCGATAAGCACACGGTCGCCCATCTCGTGACCGTAGAGATCGTTTACAAGCTTGAACGAATCGAGGTCTATCATCATCAGACAGCCGCTTTCGCCCGCGCAGGAGTGCCCCAGTTCGGAAGCAGCTGCGGACTTGTTGAGCAGTCCGGTAAGCTTATCGGTGGAAGCGGCAGTGCGCAGCAGCTTTATCCTGTTCTGCCGCGTGATTATATTGTCTATGCGTTTGAGAAGTATTTCGGGGTTGAACGGCTTTTTTATGTAATCCGAAACGCCCGCTTCAAAGCCGTGGGTCTCGGTCTCTATCCCTTCGGAGGCGGTAAGGAATATAACAGGTGTTTCTTCAAGACCGTCGGCGCTCTCTTTGATACGCAGTTCCTCAAGCGTCTGAAATCCGTCCATTTCGGGCATATTTATATCAAGAAGAATAAGATCGGGCGGGTCGTTCCTTTCGATGTGATCGAGAAGCGCCTGTCCCGAGCGGAGTGCGGTAACGTCCATATCGTTTTTGCTCAGGATATGTTCAGCCATGCGGAGATTTGTACTGTCGTCATCAACGACGATAATTTTATATGCCATAAACCATTCCTCCGGAAATGAAACGAGTCTTTTTAAACGTTTACCAAAAGTAAGCGTATATATTTTATTATATCATACTATTATTCATAAATCAAGGATTATTGCAAAAAATAATTGCTTGCGATATGATTTTTTTAGTGGTTACGTCTGTATTATCCCGTGGCGGCGGGGGATAATAATGCGGTACAGAAAAAACAAGCGATACAAAACGGGAGGTATCATCATGAACGAATACAAGGACATTTCCGAGCTGCTCGAATCCGACAGCCGTGCGATGGCGTTTTACAACTCGCTTTCGCTGCCGATGCAAAGACGGCTGCACCGCAAGGGGGTCAGGGACTTGAAGTCGCTGTACGCCTGTGCTTCGTCGGAAAACGCAGCGGGGATTACCGACCCCATGAACACGGCTTCGGCAAACGAAATGACGGGCAGCGTGCCGTCGGGCGGAGACCTTTCCCTCGATGAGTGGGAAAATGCCAAAGACATTTCGTGACCGTAAATAAGGCGCAAAAAAATCCCCCGACCTAAAGACGGGTACTCACAAAGAAGTTTTTATGATTTGAAGATAGGGTTGCGTAACCTTTGTGGTTACGCAGCCTTTCTCTTTTTCTTTTTTTGTAAGACTTCACATGAGTGCGGAAGTTGACAGTATGTCCGCAATACTCAGCCTTTTCGAGAATATTGGCAATTGTCTCGCTCCCCCAACGATGAAGTTTGGCATTTTTACGAACAGGCAAAGGCATATTTCCTTGAATTCATGATGACAACCGATGGCGAGGAGCGTGAACGAGCAGAGTGCGTTTACATTCAGCTCATACATGGGCCGGAGGAGTGTTCAGACGAGGACAAATAATAGAAAAACAGGGCATTACCGTTGAATGGCGATGCCCTGTTGAAATAATCAGAAAAAAGTGAGTTGTTCTGATAAGTAATATGCGTGTTCCATGTGCTGTTTTGGCTCGGCATCGAGTATTTCCACATTTGAAAGCGGAAGGTTCTTGAAACGAAGCTGATACACCATATCGAAAAAGCTCGTTACAGCAGCCGTCCCGAGGTGCGTTAAGCAGATCAGCTGAATATGAAAATGCCGTGCGATACGAAACATCGGTTCAAGAAGATGCGGCGATGAGATAGGTCCGAACGGGTTGTCAAGGATCAGCACACCGCTTGCAGTGTTCAGATTGCTCGTCAGGCTCCGTGTGTAATTCATTATGGAAACGATCAGCGAGAACAGTACAACAAACTGCTCCCCGCCGGAATTGGCTTTTAATGCGTCCTGCCATGAACGATAGCGGCTGTTTTGGACATTCTTGTCGATCTTGAAAACGGTGATCGGAATGGATTCTTTTCCGATATAGCAGTTCAAAAGCCTCCTGATTTCCAAATGCTCATGATGTGTTCCGGTCGTATTTTCCTGTTCTGACAGATACTGTTTCACCTGCTCTGTTATATACCGATTTATCCTTTCGGCAGGCTGCTCACTCATAGGTTCAATGTCAGGCAGATCAATTCGTATCATCTGTTTTTTTGTATTGCCGATCTGAATCGTTGATTTCTTTGATAGTATCGTTAGGTTTTCATACAGCCGTCCGACACGCTGGAGACAATTTGTCACAAGCTGCTTTCTGCTGTCCTCAACATCTTTTAGCAGAACAGCAAGCTGTGCTATTCGATCATGATAACGCTTGATGTCACCCTCTGTACGCTCATAAAGCGTAAAGTATTTATCGCCTGCGATATCATGATTATCGATTACGGATAAAATGCCGTCAAGCGTTCCCGTAAACAAGGTATGCGTGTTTCTGAACGGTTCAAGCTCAGAGCTGTGATATTTCTTCGTTTTACTCTCTGCTTGTTTCAATTTTTCAATACAGTTCTCTATGGTATCACGAAGTTTGTTGGTATCTTGCAGAGCTTCTGACAGCTTAGGTGTGTATTCTGTATTTTCTGCTGTAAATCTTTCTGCAAATTTCGCTGTATATTTGCGTTCCGAATTCAAATTAGCCAATTTACCGGTACATTCCCGCATGATCTTTTCGGAATCGTCTAAAGCGGATTCACATTCCCTTATACGGCGTTCAAAATCCGAGCCGACCTCTGATCGTGGTAAAAGCTCGGTATGCAGATCAGAGAGTTTCGCTTTAGCCTGTTCCAATGCGCTTTCGGCTTTAGCATAAGAAATATCTGCTTTTGAACACTGCTCAGCAGATAATTCATATTCATTTTGAGTCTGTATGCACTGTGTCTCTGCATAATGATAAGCTTCATCGGAATATATCGTGCTTTCATATTCTGTCGGTTCGATATGAAATCTCTTGATCGCTTTTCTTTTTGTTCCGATCTTACCCTGTATATCTTGCAGCTGTTTCTGCAACTTATGGCGATCGGCAGAAAAACTATCTTGATATAAACGATATTCCGCAAGCATTGCAGAATAATCTTCCGAAAGTAAATCGGCTTCCGGTGTGCCATTCAGTTCACCGAGCAAATTCTGATACTCTGTCAGTTTATCATTGAGCTGCTTTATCTTTTCATCACATTCAGCTATAAGTTCGGAAAGCCGCCTTTCTTCCCTTTGCTCCGACTCTGTTTGAGAAGCAAGCCGTTTGCAGGCTGATTCCATTTCGGTTATTTGTCTGCTTAGTTCTTCATATTGCGAAATAGTATCGCAGATACGCTCAAATTCTTTTTGATGATTTTCCACCCGGTTTAAAACGCGCTGTTCTGCATTTATAAGGTCACGAAGCTTCTCTGTGCGCTTTTTTATTTCCGCTTTTCGGTCGTCAAGTGCTGATAGCTTATCCTTAATTGCCCGGAGTTCCGATTGACAGGAAACGATCTGTTCCCGAATATGCCGTTCATCATCAGCGGTATATGTAAACGCAGAAAGAATACCGCGTTCCGAATTCCATTCACTTATCTGATGCCGAATATGCTCGATCTCGGCTTTGGCATCATCAAGTCTTTGCTGTATGACATCTTTGTACGCAGAAGCGTCACTAAAATATTCCTTATCAAATGCAGAGAGAAAACGGTTATTCTCGCTCCATTTCCCGTCAGCCATATCGGCAAGCTCGGAGCGCGTATAAACAGGAACAACAGCCGACAGCCATAGATCTGTTGTTTGTGACAGCAGATCTATCTGCTCCTTTTCGGAATCAACTATGACAGCATAAGCAGCAAGCGGGTTGACTGAAAGAATATTCTCCCGTATTTTGGGTGACTGAAAATTCAAATATTGCTCGCCTGTCTGGTAAGAAACGCCCGTTTCCTGCAAAAATACAACTGCTGTTTTAGAAAGGTGAAGCTGTCCCGTTTCAATGCATCTTAGCTGTTCTGCGAGCAATTCGGCTGAACGCTCCGTTTGTTTCTGCTGCTCGGTCAGCTTCGCAAGTATATTATCAAGGCTTGTTATCGGTTCATCGGTAAACAATCGGCTTGCAGGTATCGACAAATGCTCCATTACAGGAAGAACAGCGTTATATGCTTCCATGTACTGTTTTAATGCCGACTCATGCTGTTGCAGACCGACATTATGATTTGCCTCTGCTCGGGTCAGTTCTGTGCGCTCCGCGTCCCGAGCGTCAAGCTCCTGTTCGAGCTGTTCTGCTTCGATTTGATATCTTTCAATTTCATTATTTGCATTTTTGATCTGTTTATCATAGCCCGAACGGATACTCTCGGTATCCTCTTTGGAATAGCTGCCGTCAAGCATGACCGTTATCTGCAAATCAAGCTCCGATAATCCCCGATTGATCTGTTCAAGCAGATAATCCTTGCGACCTGTTGCCTGATTCAAGCGATTGTTTTCTTCATTATGCTGTCCGGTAAGCTGTAATATTTTTTTTTGTGTTTCAAGAAGTGTATTTGAGTATTCTTTTCTTGCCGATTCTTCATGGATCATTTCGCTGTCCGTCTGCTGTTTCAGTTCGGCTGCTGTCAAGGAGAGCGAATACTTCAAAGAAAGAACACGGGAATCCTGCGTTCCCTGCTCCAATTCTCTGATCTGTGCGGTCAGGGCTTTCTCATTATTTTGCAGTTCGACAAGTTCTGCAAATTCCTTAGAAGCATTCAATACTTTGACCAGATGGGCAAGCTTATCACGCTGCTTTTCCGCTTCTTCTTTTTGCTGTCTGCATTTTTCAAGCTGTTCAACAGCTCCGTCAAATTTCTCCTGTGCAAGATATACGGCTTCTGACGCTTTTTCGGTTTTAATATGATGCAGTTTTGCTTTCAAATCAGCTATTGTTTGTTCAAGCTGTGCCTGCTTATCGATTTCCGATTTGATATAATGGTCAAGCGTGAACAAATTGTCAGCCAATAGGTGTATCGCCTGTATCCTTGCGTCCTCGGCATTCCACATATTCTTCATGAACGGAAGAATCCCTTGCAATTTTTCTGTAAACGCTTTGATCTGTGACTTCAAGCGGAGATTCTCTTCCTGCCCTGCATAGCTGTCAGCATAATGGGCAAACATTTCCTCCAACGCTTCTGCCGAAGCCGTATCATTCGGCATGACACCCGGGATAATGAACTTGTCAAGCAGTCTGTCAGCGGTTTTATATTCCTCAAAGAATTTTGTAATGCCGCCCTCCACGGAATTGATACGCACAAGGATATTTTCCCATTCGGTGTGAAGGATCCCGTATTCCTCCAGACGTTTCCGGTAACGCCGCAGAGCATCCGAAGGGTAGTATTCGACCTTTCTGTTCTGCAAATATTTACGCAGATCATCAAAAGACATGGGACGGATATGACTGCCTGCTCGTTCGGTAAGGGGAAGATTTATAAGTTCAAGCTTATCACCGGCGCTTGTATAATCATGCATAAATGTGTAGAAACGAACGGTTTTGCTTTCGTTTTCATCGTCTGCTGTGGTGCTTGCCGCCAATGCTATGCCTGTCAGCAGGCTGTTGGACGAACCGTCCAATGCCCACTCTATCAGAACGAAAGCATGATCGGTGCCTTTCTGGAAATATTCGCTGATGCTGCGGTCCTGTACTTTAGCTTTCGGGCAGACAGGCTGAAGAAGCAGCTGCACGATAACGGACTTACCGCCGCCGTTTTCGAGATTCAGCAAAGTATCTATCGGTTTACCCTCGGCGTTTTCGGTACAGAAGATCTCGTCGGGGATCAGCTTTGCTCTGTCATTGAATCTGAAATTCACGATTCTGATCTTACGGATCGCCGGCATCAGACGTACCTCCCTCCAAAATAGCGTGTATCTCCGCAATGCGGTTCTGCGATAAATAGTACGGCATCAGATCGTTCAGTTTGACCGTCGGCTTCCATACCCCGTCCGCGTCATATAATAATTCTTCATCACGGAACTTTCTGATTATCTTCATGAAACAGCCGTGTTTTGTATCTGCTGAATTGGATTCATCGCCGCGCTTTGCGAGCCAGTTGTCCGCAAGCCGCAAAAAATCAATGCTATATTGAGCAGAAGCATTTTTCAGCGCCTCACCCTCGGCTCGTACCTGTTCGCAATGCTGCGTAAACTCGGTCAGAAAATCGGATTCCTTGATATAGTATCTTGTTTGCAGAGTATTGCCTTTTCCGCCGTACAGCTCATGCAAAAGAAAGATAGCCATATAATTCAGCAAATACAGCTCTTCCAGCTTTTCATTGCCGACACTGCGGCGAAAGTCGTTATTATCCTGCGAGAACAATTCATTACTCGGATTCGGCAGAAGATAAAGCCTGCCGTTCGTTCTGTAAAGCGTGAAATCAAGCTCCTGCTCCATAATTGCAAGCTCGGAAGCGATGTCGGCATCACAGTAATCTTCATAGTAGGAAGTATCCTGCTCACGGGTGATGTATCCCTTTTCCATGAGTTTTGCAAACAGTCTCAGACTTTCGGGCTTCATCGTCTCACCTCGATCTTAAAATCATTTATTTTGATACGGTTCTCTGTATCATCAGACAATGTGATAATTTCATCAAGCTTATGTAGCAGTATAGTCTGCATCTGCACTAATTTCTCCGGCAGCTCGCTCAAACAGTAGGAAAGGTCAAATTCGCCTACCGGCTCGATGATATCCTGCTGTGCCAAACGCCAACCTGCTACATCTATTTCTCCCATTCCATAGAGCTTTAACATGACATCGGGCAGCGATTTTTCCTGTAATTGCTCCTGCATCTGCTCTTTCGGTACAGTTGAAAGATATTCGCTGAAACGGAAAACGGCGTTTTTATCCGCATAAGTCAGTAACCCCCGAATGATCTCAACATATCGCTTGTTTCTGATATCAGCCGCCGTTTCGGTAATATCCTCGTTTGCGATATCAATGCCGTCATCTCTGCTGCTCTCTCTGATGGCGTTCTGCCTGCTGTAAAAGAAATCAAGAGCAAACAGATGCGAAAATGAAGGACTATAAAGCGGAGCAAACAGCTTTCCGAGATTTTTGGAATCTTGCAGCTGCATTTTCTGCAAGGGAAGCAATAATTCCTGCTCAAGGTCAAAGCGGCCTGCCTGCAAATAAGAAAAGCTGTCATCCAACAGATCGGCATACAGCTCGGAAAGTGAGAATTTCTGATTGAAAACACGGCTCTGCTCGCTTATGACTGTATCAATGTTATCAAGGATCTCCCGTATCTCTTGTTCTGTCTGCCCTATATTGTCCTCCTGATTGATATGGGCATCTGCGATCGCTTGCAGCTTTGCCGATATGAGTGTACGGATATCACTGAGCTGTTTGTTTTCGTCCTCAAAGGAATCCCTGACCTGCGTGACGATCTCCTCGTATTCGTCAATGGATACTTCGGATATATTGGTTCTGCACCGAAGCATAAAATCGTCCATTCTTGTTTTCAGATTCCTCACCCTGCTGACCAGCTCACGGCTCTCCCGAAGCGCTTTCCCGTAGTTACCTCTCTTGATAAATTCCTGTAACTTGAAGCGGTTGACAGAGAAATCCAGCTCATTGTCGATCTCTTTGGTTCGGAAAAGAAATTCGTATGCTTCATTTGTCAGAACATAGCTTCCGCTTTGCTGTTCAAGGAGAATAAGCGAGCGCTGATCTCTGAATTGTTCGTCACCACTGTAAAAGGTATCGAATGAACGTACCTTTCCATTGCTTTGCAGGACATCTGTAACGATATAATCGGCAAGGAGCTTTGCCGATTCCGGTTCATAACCGTACACATCGGCGAGTTCTCGCAGAAATGCTGTGATATCCTGCTTAGTGCAGCGTTCACCGTAACGAAGCGTACTGTCCATGATAAAAACCATTACCATAAGTATCAGATTATCGGTCTTGTCATCATCGTTATGCAATAATTCGCTGATCTCCGTCGGCTTTTTTCTTTGCAGCCAGTATTTGATGAGATTCACGAATCGCATACGTTTCTCAAAATCCTGCAATAGTTCCTTGGATTCTGCTGAGATCATGCTCTTACCTCATGTTGTCTGCCAGTACTGGATACGAAAGAATCTCCTGCGGCAGACGCTTATTATCGTTCAATATCTGTGTGATCTGTTCCTGTTCATCAGCCAAAAACCCGGGCAGTATCCCGGACATTTCGGGTATGATGGATCGTTTATCCTCGCTGTCGGGCAGCTGAATGTTACGGCTCAGCTCCAGCATTTTCCGATATGCAGGCAAGAATAATTCGATATGCAGTTCTTCTGCCGCTTTGCAAAGACGCAGAAAGATATCAAAGCCGGCTCTGTCTATGTCTCCGCAGTACAGAAAACGGACTTCATCAGCACCCAAAAAGGCGGCATAGGAACGGAATTTGTCTTTACCTGTAACGTCATTTCCCTGCCCGAATATCACGCCGTCGATCTGAGTATCAAATAATGTGTCAGCTTCGGATTCGTACATAAGGCGGCGGATATTGAACCAGATATCCTTGTTTTCGCAGATAAGCAATGTCATTTCCCGCTTTCGGACGGGGATATAATCCGAAAAGCACTGTTCGGGCGTTTCGTAATATCGAAGCGTGTCTCCCGAGATACCGACAGCTTCCAATAATCTCAAATGGTTATCCAATTCCTTTTCTTCACCGAAGATGGCAAAGGAACGCTCACGCCTCGACATCATATCATTGCCCTTGTAATCGGTAAGCCACTCGCTTAATCGGCACAAAAACGCTCTGTTATTGACAAATTGTATTCGATTGCGAAGCAGATACCCATTTGCCGATAGTCTCGGATGAAGTGCATAAATCTCATCCGGTGATACCTGTTTCGTGTTCTCAATGCAAACAGTATATCGCATAAACAACGGATTCTTCTGATTTCCGTTTGTTCCGCTGCTCTTGACAGGCACTAATATACCTTTATCGGTCAGCTCTTTGATCTGTTCATAGAGGTGTTCGGAATCCGTGCAGAATCTGCCGAGTTCCTCTAATGTGATCCGTTTACGAGGAAACTCCTGCAATGCTTTATATAGTGTATTACCGGGCTTACTCATACATTGCCACCTCTGAACCGAACATAGAATAGTATATACATATTGTAGCATAATTTGTCCGAAAATGCAAGATATCAGTTGCAAGAAAGAGGTTTTTACAAGATCGAGCGTTATCATAACAAAAACAGGCAGAAACCTCATAGTGAAGTATCTGCCTGTTCTGTTTAATAGCCCGCTGTATAGGTCTTTACATAATAGTTGCCCTAAAACTTCTATATTAGTACCGACCTAAACAGCAGGGGGATTACTTATGATTATTGTTATTTTACCGTCAGCCTATCAGAGCTTGGGAGTGCGCTTCATCATGTCCTCGCGCTTGGGTCCGTTCGACACCATAGTTATCGGGAAGCCGAGCTTCTTTTCGATGAAGTCTATGTACTTGCGGCAGTTCTCGGGCAGCTCGTCATAATTTCTTATGCCCTTGATGTCGCTCTTCCAGCCGTCAAGCACTTCGAGAACGGGTTTTGCCTTTTCGAGCTTGCCGGTGGTCGGGAAGTCCTCGGTAACAACGCCGTCGATCTCATAGCCTACGCATACGGGTATCTTGTCGAGATAGCCCAGCGCGTCAACGACAGTGAATGCGATGTCGGTAGTGCCCTGCAAACGGCAGCCGTATCTGTTGGCAACGCAGTCGAACCAGCCCATTCTGCGGGGTCTGCCCGTAGTTGCGCCGTATTCGCCCTTGTCGCCGCCGCGCTTGCGGAGCTCCTCAGCCTCATCGCCGAATATCTCGGAAACGAAAGCGCCCGCGCCTACCGCCGATGAATAAGCCTTGACAACGGTAACGATCTGCTTGATCTCATAGGGGGGGATTCCCGCGCCGACAGCGCCGTAGCCCGCGAGCGGCGAAGAAGAAGTTACCATCGGGTAAATGCCGTGATCGGGGTCTTTGAGCGAACCGAGCTGACCTTCGAGCAGAATGTTCTTGCCCTCCCGAATAGCCTTCCAGAGGAAAGCGGAGGTGTCGCAAACATAGGGCTCTACCATTTTCTTGTAGGACATAAGTGTCTCGAAAAGCTCGTCCGCGTCGATGGGCGGCTTTTTGTAGAGGTGCTTCAGAAGAATATTCTTCGTTTCGAGAACGCGGGCGATCTTTACCTTGAGCGCCTCCTCGTCGAAAAGCTCCTGCACCTGGAAGCCGATCTTTGCGTACTTATCGGAATAGAAGGGAGCGATACCCGACTTGGTGGAGCCGAAGCTTGCCTTGCCGAGTCTTTCCTCCTCGAACTTGTCGAAGTCGATGTGATAGGGCATTACCATCTGCGCTCTGTCGGAAACGAGCAGCTTGGGAGCGGGAACGCCCTGCGAAGTGATGTCCGCCAGTTCCTTGAAAAGAATGGGGATATTGAGTGCCACTCCGTTGCCGATGATGTTGGTGGTGTGGTCGTAGAAAATGCCCGACGGCAGAGTATGCAGCGCGAATCTGCCATAGTGATTGTGTATAGTGTGACCCGCATTGGCGCCGCCCTGGAATCTGATGACGATATCGGACTCCTGAGCCATCATATCGGTGATCTTGCCCTTGCCCTCGTCGCCCCATGAAGCGCCTACGATTGCTCTTACCATTAATATATCATTCCTTTCATATTACGGAAACTGCGGCGGAGACGTTCACCCGCCACAACTAATTATTATAACACCTTTTGAGCGGTTTGTCAAGGGGTAATTCATAAAAATTACAAAAATACGCACAAATTATGCCTGATGCCGCGATCATGTTCGTGCGCGCCCGCAAGCGGTCTGCGATACACACCGTACCGCAGACGCAGCCGGTTCCCAAGTATAATTATTATTTTGCGTTTACGGTAAAAAAGCTGTAATTACGTGGGGTTTGCGTAAACGCAATCGGTGTATTTACGGTAAAACGACGGTATTACGCGGCTTTCTCCGTAAACGCAAAATAACTTATTTGTCTATGGGGTGATTGTTTTTACGGTGTTCCTGCGGGCATACCGAAAAACAAAGCAAAACCGGTTTTCCGTAAAAGAACGGCGTTCTATCGTATCATGTGTATCGTACAGAAAAAAGGGTATTGCTTTTTCGCGTGCTGTATGATATAATCAAAAGCAGATACTCTTTGCTGTAAGTGACTTTTGGATTTGATCGGAGGGATATTATGATCGTGTCCTTTGATTTGGACGATACCTTGTTTGTATCCGAAAATAAATTTAAAACCGAAGCGCCGTTAAAGTTTCCCAAGAATATCATCTACAAAGAAAGACTGCGGCTCGGGACGGTCGGGCTTATGAGATATATTCGGGAACAGAACATAAAGCTGTGGATCTACACTACTTCATTTCGTTCCGAGAGGTATATCCGCGGGCTTTTCAAAAGCTACGGGATCGTGCTTGATAATGTTATCAACGGCGAAAAACACGCAAAAGAAGTGCAGGCGGGTCATGCGGAGGGTATGCCTTCCAAATATCCGAGCAAGTACAGGATCGATCTGCACATAGATGATGATATATCCGTTTATCAGAACGGTAAGATCTACGGATTCAACGTCTTTCTTGTCGGAGGACAGGATGACGAATGGTCGCAGAAAATAATACACGAGATCGAGAGAATAAAAGCGAAAAAGAATTGAATACCGCTCCCGCGGACGGTGCAAGACCGATTCCCGAAAAAAGCGCCGGAATACGCTATTGACAAGGGTCAGGCTTTGTGGTATAATAGACTTTGTCCGATGTTTTGATGGCTTTACGCTCAGATTGGAGAAGGAAAGTTTTAATGAAAAAGAAGATCGCGGCTTTGTGCGCCGCGGCTGCTATGCTGTGTTCCTGCGGGAACGAGATACAGCCTATTGATTTTGCGGATATGCCCTCGCGGGAGGAGCTTTCGCTGTCGGTAAACAGGGAGCTTGCCGTAACCGAGGTCGGCACCGAACACAGGTCTGACAGCTCGTCCGATAGCTCGTCTTTCGGCATCAGCGCCGTTACGGAGCTTGGAGACAGCTCGTCGTCAGCCGATCCTGCCGTTTCGGGGAAAAAGAAGAACAAGAAGGAAAAGGCAGTTACCGACCTTGATTCAAGCTCATCCGCCGACGGTGCCTCGGGCGACCGTTCGGGGGAGATAATACTTAACTACAACGATACGCCGGAGGTCTACTCCAAGGTAAAGATGCGCGACTTCATCGAGCGCACCAACGCCGAGCTTTTGCAGCCCGACGCGCTTGTAGATACCCGTTCGCTCGGCAAGCACGAGGCTTCGATACCGCTTAAGTACGGCGGCGAGACATACAGCGCGACCGTCCGCTACACGGTGCATGATACCCGTGCGCCGATAGTTCTGGGTACGGGCGACGGCGCTTCGGTGCCGATGGGCAGCTATTTCGATCTTGACAATTACATAAGCTACGCCGATAACTACGACCGCAGCCCGAAGCTCTCCTACGAGGGCGTGGTGGACACGAATACCGCGGGCGCCTACGAGATAACAGCCACGCTTACCGATTCGAGCGACAATTCGTACAGCTGGTCGCTTACCGTGTATGTCGGCATCGACCCGCCCGTGTACGACAGCATGACGGGCGACGGCATGAGCTTTGAGGAATTCCGCAGCGCCTACGCGGGAGAGAACCGCGCCTTCGGCATCGACGTTTCCCAGTGGCAGGGGAGCATTGATTTCAATGCCGTCAAGGAAGCGGGCTGCGAGTTCGTCATCATGCGAATTGCCTGCGGCGATATCGAAGGCATGACTCTTGACAATTATTATATGTCAAATATCGACAACGCCACCGCTGCGGGTATCCCTGTCGGTATATATTTTTACAGCGAGGACAATAACCCCGACGACGTCCGCGACCATGCGCGATGGATAGCGGGTCTTCTCGCGGGGCGCAAGCTCGATTTCCCGATAGCCTTCGACTGGGAGGACTTCGAGCATTTCCAAAGCTACGGCATGAGCATCGACGACCTGAACGAGCTTTTCGAGGCTTTCGCCGACGAGCTTTCGCTTTACGGTCAGGAGACCATGCTTTACAGCAGCAAGAATTTCCTGGAAAATTTCTGGGACAACGCCTATCACCGTCCCGTCTGGCTGGCTCACTATGTCGATCAGACAGATTACGCGGGCGAGTACATTTTGTGGCAGCGCTGCTACGGAAA
>JAILFF010000285.1 GCA_024697705.1 Ruminococcus sp. | reverse complement strand
CCGAAGGGGCTCTCATCATCGCGGCGGACAGCGGCTATAAAAACTGCGCGGCGCTCGGCTGCGTTCCCGATATCGTGCTCGGAGATTTCGATTCGCTCGGCAATATCCCGGAGGATACCGTTCACCGCGTTTATCCGAAGGAAAAGGACGACACCGACCTTATGCTTGCCGCCAAGGAAGCGCTTTCACGCGGCTGCGACGAGATAGTTATACTCGGCGCACTCGGCGGGAGATTTGACCATACGTTCGCGAATATTCAGGCGCTTGGCTTTATCGCGGAACACGGCGCGGACGGCATGGTAGCGTCGGTTGATGAGGACATTATGATGGTTTTCCCGGGTATAAATCTTTTCCGCAGGGACGATGGAAGATCGTTTTCGCTGTTTGCCTTTTCCGACGAGGTAAAGGGGCTGACTATCGAGGGCGTGAAATATCCGCTGAAAAATGCCTGTATCACGAACAGATTCCCGATAGGTATTTCAAACGAGATCACCGCCGATCATGCCGTGGTCAGCTTTACGGAGGGTCTGCTGTTGGTAGTAATGAGTAAGCTAAAGTGATTTTGCACAAAATCAGAGCTTTTCTTTTGTGAAATTCATCAAAAGCCCGTCTTGACAGTTTTCGGCATAAGTATTATAATTAGAATATAAAAATTAAATCAAGATTTGCAAATAGTAAACAGTGAACAGTGAACAGTGAATAGTTATGGAGCGCCTGCGGCTTGAATTATGCGCCGGCTTCGACGCGCACCGATATCCACTTTTGAGCAGAAACTTTTTTGCGGAGCTTGCACGAACTTGTTTGTGCCTGCTTCCGCATAATATGTGAGCGAAGCGAACACCATAACTATTCACTATTCACTATTAACTATTCACTACTATCGGGGTGAGGGCATGAAAATGACGCACGAAAGGCTGATGCACAGGGCGGCTACATTGGTCGGCGGCTTTGCGGGAATGTATACGGTAATGACGCGCTTTAATCTTGGTTCGTCGCAGACAGTCTGCATACTTGACATGATGCAGGCGCTGTTCGGCAGCGATATCCGCGAGTTCCTGCTGCGGCTGCTGGGTGTGCTTATCTACGGCGGCACGGTCTTTACGGCGGCTTATCTGACCCGAAAGGGCAGGCTCGACACGCGGCTGATAAGCGTACTGCTTTGCGCGGTCTGCTTCTGTGTACTGGGTGTAATGCCCGCGGATATCGAGCCGTGTTTCACGCTTTACCCCTCGTTTATAATGATGGCGTTCGAGTGGGTGGTCTTCGGCAGCATGGGAGAATATGCCAGCGCACCGATCTTCTCTACGAACAATTACCGTCAGGCAATCGGCGGACTTGCGGAATACTGTGCCGACCATGACCGAAAGCATCTCGATAAGGCTAAGTATTTCGGCGGCACACTCCTGATATTCCATATCGGCGCGGCGGCGGCGTATTTTGCCTGTGACAGATTCGGCACAAAGGCAGCATATTTCGGGCTTTTGCCGACGGTACTGCTTGCGGGCGCAGTTTATGCTCCGACTATCGCAGAGGCGCTGCATATCAAGCCCGTTCGTGCGGAAGCAAAATAATATAGAGATCAAGCGGCGTTTCCCGATTGCGGGGAGCGCCTTTTTTGCAAGAAAAAACCGCGGCTCGGTCTGCCGCGGTCACTTATGTTATATTTCCCTGCGCTCCTTCTTGATCTTGAAAATAAGCCTGAGCATCGGCGCTAAGACCCGCGGGCTTTTGATAACAACGACCTTCATAACGTGACCTCCCGTATGTATTTTCGCTTTCGCGTATTATATAATATGCATACGAATGTCAGGCTGTTACGGCAGCGCCGTCCTGAAAGCCTTCTGCACCGAGTCCGCGCCGATGACCTCGATCCCGAGCCGCCGTGTGTCCAAGCCCTTCATCGACGAATACGGGATAATGCACTTTTTGAAGCCAAGCCGCTGCGCCTCCGCTATGCGCTGATCTGCCCGCTGCACGGCGCGAAGCTCACCTGCCAGACCTATCTCGCCGAAGGTGATGACGTCGGGCGGCACGATCTTGTCGGTCAGGCTGGAATAAAGTGCCAAGGCTACCGAAAGATCGGCTGCCGGCTCGCCGATGTCAAAGCCGCCGACGACATTCAGATAAACGTCAAGCCCGCCGAAGAAGAATCCCAGCCGCTTTTCAAGCACCGCGATAAGGATAGCCATTCGGTTGTAGTCGAAGCCCGTTGCCGTGCGGCGCGGTACGTTGAAGGCGCTTTTCGTGACGAGAGCCTGCACCTCCGCAAGGATAGGGCGCGAGCCTTCGATCACGCAGGCGACGCAGCAGCCCGAAGCGTCCGATGGTCTGCCCGAAAGCAGCATTTCTGACGGATTGGCGACCTCGCGCAGACCGCTGCCGCACATCTCGAACACGCCGATCTCGTTGGTCGAGCCGAAACGGTTTTTTATCCCGCGCAGTATGCGGTACGGCAGATTTTTCTGCCCCTCGAAATACAGCACGCAGTCCACGATATGCTCCATGACCTTCGGACCCGCTATCGCGCCGTCCTTGTTGACATGACCGACTATCAGCATGGGTATCTCAAGCGATTTGGCGGTCTTCATCAGCAGATTGGTACATTCGCGCACCTGCGTTACCGAGCCGCTCGCGGAGGAAAGCGCTTGAATATTCATAGTCTGTATCGAGTCGATAATGGCTATCTCGGGCTTTTCCTTTGCGATAACGGAGCATACCGCTTCGCAGTCGTTCTCGCTGACAAGATAGAGATTGCCGCTGTCCACGCCGAGCCGCCTTGCACGCAGCTTAATCTGCCGCAGCGACTCCTCGCCCGAAACGTAGAGGATAGTGTGATCTTCGCCTAATTTCTGACATATCTGCAAAAGCAGCGTGGATTTGCCGATACCGGGTTCACCGCCTAAAAGTATCAGACTGCCCTTGACGATACCACCGCCGAGCACCCTGTCAAGCTCGTCAAGCCCCGTCGTCCAGCGGACTTCGTTGTCCTCAGCGTCGATGTCGTTTATCTCTTTGATGCTGTCCGAAATGTCGCGGACCGCCGCCGAAGCCGAGGTCGCCGCCGAGCGCGTCAGCTGAGCGGCTGGCATAGCTTCTTCGAGCGTGTTCCATTCGCCGCAGTCGGGGCAGCGCCCGTTCCACTTGGGCGATTCGTAACCGCATGAGCTGCAAACGTAGACTGTTTTCTGCTTTGCCATATTATTCCTCCGCCCAGGCAGCACTTCTGCCTATCGCCTTGTGCCAGCCCGCAAGAAGCTCCGCACGGCGGTCGTCAGCCATGTCGGGGGTAAACTCGCGGTCGATCTTACGCGCCTTGATAAGGCTGTTTTCGTCGCTCCAAAGCCCGACGGTCAGCCCCGCAAGGTACGCGGCACCCAGCGCCGTCGTTTCGTGATTTGTCGGCTTGATAAGTTTTCTGTCCAATATATCGGACTGGAACTGCATAAGGAACGAGTCTCTCGAAGCGCCGCCGTCAACGTAAAGCTCCTTGATGATAACGCCCGAATCCTTTTCCATTGCCGCGAAAAGATCGGCAGACTGGTAGGCGATCGACTCCTGCGCGGCACGGATAATATGCTCACGCCGTGTGCCGCGTGTGATGCCGACGATCGTCCCGCGGGCGTACATATCCCAGTAGGGAGCGCCCAGACCCGTGAACGCGGGCACGAGGTAAACGCCGCTCGTGTCGGGGACTTTTCGTGCGAAGTATTCCGCGTCGCGGCTCTCGGTGATGAGCCGCAGCTCGTCGCGCAGCCATTGAATGACCGCTCCGCCGACGAAAACGCTGCCTTCAAGCGCGTACTGAACGGGTCTGCCGCGAAGGGTCGCCGCAATGGTCGTGACAAGTCCGCTTACGCTGACGCGCCGCTCGCCGCCCGTGTTCATCAGGAGGAAACAGCCCGTGCCGTAGGTGTTTTTCGCGTCGCCCGCGTTAAAGCAGCCCTGCCCGAAAAGCGCCGCCTGCTGGTCGCCCGCCGCGCCCGCTATCGGCACCGCCGCTCCGCAAACGTCCGCGATACCGTAAATATCGCCCGAGCATTTCACTTCTGGCAGCATCGAGCGCGGGATATCGAACAGTTTGAGCAGGTCGTCGTCCCATTCGCAGGCGTTGATGTTATAAAGCATCGTGCGCGAGGCGTTCGTGCGGTCGATGGCGTGGGTGCGCCCGCCCGTCAGTTTCCATATAAGCCAGCAGTCCACGGTGCCGAAAAGCAGCTCGCCGCGCTCCGCCTTTTCACGCGCTCCGTCAACGTTGTCAAGTATCCAGCGGATTTTCGTCGCCGAAAAATATGCGTCGGGAACAAGCCCAGTCTTCTCGCGTATCATGTCGGAAAGCCCGTCGGCTTTGAGCTTTTCGATAAGCGGAGCCGTGCGGCGGCACTGCCAAACAATGGCGTTGTAGACGGGTCTGCCCGTCGAGCGCTCCCAGACAATGGTAGTTTCGCGCTGATTGGTAATGCCGACAGCGGCGATATCGGCGGGGTCGATGCCGCTTTTTGCCACCGCTTCGGTCACGACCGAATATTGCGACGACCATATCTCCATCGGGTCATGCTCCACCCAGCCTTCCTTCGGGAAATACTGGGTAAATTCGCGCTGCGCTATCGCGGCTATGTTCTGTTCCTCGTCAAAAAGCACCGCCCGCGAGGAGGTAGTTCCCTGGTCGAGCGATAGAATATATTTTCTGTCCATTATTTCACCCTCAAAAATCTGTTATCTCTCCGTGTGCGAAGCTGAAACGCCCCAAGTCGGTATCGAGGATTAGCTCGCAGCCGTCTCCGATTCCCGCGACAGTCCCGCGAAAGCTTCTGCTGCCGTCGGAAAAGCCGATCTCTCTGCCGTACAAAAAGCATCTTTCACGGTATTCGTCCAAAAAATCGAACTCATTATCAATGATACGGTAAAGCCCGCCGATGATCTCCGCCGCAAGACGGCAGCGCGGGACGTTCCTACCTATCGACGCAGCTTTGTCCGCCATTTCTTCGGGAAAGCTGACGGTCGTAACGTTTATCCCGATGCCGATCACCATACTGCGGACCCTGCCTGTCTCGAAATCGGTGTCTGCTTCAGTAAGGATACCGCAGACCTTCCGCCCGCCGAGATACAGGTCGTTTATCCATTTTATCTGCGTCGATACGCCCGTGGTGCGTTCGATGGCTCTTGCCGCCGCAACAGCCGCCGCCGCCGTGTACATGACCGCCTCGCGAAAGGACTTGTCGGGGCGAAGCACGACCGAGAGGTAAAGCCCCGTTCCCGCGGGCGAGTAGAACTCCCGCCCGAAGCGCCCTCTGCCGCACAGCTGACTGTCCGCGATAATGGCGGCGCGGCTGACATTTTCTTCGGTGAGCAGGCGCTTGGCGGCGTCATTGGTCGAATCGACTTCGTTGCATATCAATATTTTCACATCATCAAAGCCCGCACCGAGCGCCGCACGGACTGCTTCGGCGGAAAGGCGGTCGTTCTCCTCCGAGAGCATATAGCCCTTCTTGCCTACGGCGGTTATAAGATGCCCTTCGTCTTTCAGCGCATTTACGGCTTTCCATACCGCGTTTCGAGATACGCCGAACCTCTCCGCAAGGACTGTTCCCGAGAAAAGTCTGCCGCGTTGGGTTTCCATGAGTGTGAGGATATCGTTTTTCAGCGGCACGAGAGCACCTCCTGATTGTTTCATATATTATAAATGAGCATTTACATTAAGATAAAAGATTAAAGATAATAGATAAAAGATATACTACGCAACAGTGAAATATTAGTTTTATATTTCAAACACGGAGATTAAAATATCTCTTTTATCTTTTATCTCTTATCTTTTATCTTCTATATAATGCTCATTTATTGGATTCTTACAGCGCGTTTGCTATCTTTTCGATCGAGTTGGCGATAAGCTCCTTGAACAGCGGCGCTGCCTTGTTTGCCGCGTCCTGCACTTCGTCGTGGGTGAGCGGGGTCGGGCTTATCCCCGCAGCTTTGTTGCACACGCAGGAAATACCGCAGACCTTCATGCCCGCGTGATGGGCGGCTATCGCTTCGACGACCGTTGACATTCCCACCGCGTCAACGCCCAGCTTGGCGAGCATTTTTATCTCGGCGGGCGATTCAAACGACGGTCCCGTGAGCTGCGCGTAAATCCCCTCTTTCAGCGGGATATCAAGCTCCGCAGCTGTTTTGCGGATAATATCACAGATTTCGTCGTCGTAAACGTTCGACATATCCGGAAAGCGCGTTCCGAGCCGCTCGATGTTCTCGCCGATAAGCGGATTCCGCACGAAGACCGAGATGTGGTCGCGGATAAGCATGAAATCGCCCGCGTTAAGTTCCTCCGCGATGCCGCCCGAGGCGTTCGTCAGAAAGATAGCCTTAGCGCCCATCAGCGCCAGCACCCGCGCAGGAAGTACAACGTCTGTCATGGGATAGCCCTCGTAGAAATGCACTCTGCCCTGCATTACGGCGACTTTAGCATTTCCGACGGTGCCGAAAACGAACCGCCCCTTGTGCCCCGGCACGGTCGAGTGCGGAAAGCCCTCGATGCTGCCGTAATCGACGATAGCTTCGATATCCACGCGCTCGTCGGCGAACGCGCCCAGTCCCGAACCAAGTACCAAGGCTATATCGGGTACGAAATCGGTCTTTTCGCGCAGGCTTTCATAGCAGCGCATGAGTTTTTCTTCGGGTGTAAGGTTTTTCATGAGTAGTCACTCGCTTTCATTGATTATTGATACTATTATAACATGAACAGCCGTTTCTGTCAATAAAAATATGTGAATAATCACGGAAGGCTGAAAAAGGCGTTTTTCGGACATTTGGGTGTGCCTGTAAATAATTGTTTAATTCCGCTAAATATGCTTGACAGACTGAATCTTTTATGTTATAATTAAACAGAATATAATGCTTTAGTTTTTTACGGCAGAGCGCTTTCTCTGCCGCGGAAAGGAGCAGCCATGGATTTTCAGAAGTTTGTTGACAGCTTCAACGCGCCTACCTGTATTATTTCTGTTGAAAAAAGACCCGACAGCGGGTACGGTGCGATACGTCTTGTCGCGGGAAACAAGAAATATCTCGAACCGATAGAGCATCCCGTTTTTTTGCCGAGTTCGTTTGCTCCAGATATGGCTACGGGGGACAATCCGTCCGGCGGGGTGAATATCGCGGAAAATAAGTTTATACCCAATTCGCCCTACGAAAAATATCTGCCGAAGGATCGGGGCTTTGAGGACGTCTGCTACCGCAGCGCCGTGAATAAAATGCCGATACATACATACGTTCATATGAACGATCTTGACATATGGTTCGATATTTACAGTCTGCCGCTCGATGCCGACGACGGCGATGTCTGCTACTGCGTCTATACCGCGCAGCCAAGCGCTCCCGAGGACGTCGGTATCAGCTCCAGTCAGTACGGGTCGGCTTCCGAGGACGTTATCAAGACCTGCATAAAGCTGCACGGTACCGACGACCTTAAAAAGACGATGGAGGACGTAGTTAAGGATATCCGCCTTATCTGCCGTTCCGAGAGATGCACCATCGCTACGCTCAGCCCCGTCGATAAGAGCTGTATTATCCTGGCTACAAACGGCGCGGAATATTCAAAGATAAAGCCCGCGGGTAGCTATGCGGATATCAGAGTGCTTACTGCCACCTGGCTCGAAATGTGTGCAAACAGCGACTGCTTAATCATCAAGGACGAAAAGGACTGGGATTATGTCCGCAGAACGAATAAATTGTGGTATGACGATCTTGTCAAGGCGGGAGTTACGAGCATTGTATTTTTCCAGCTGAGATTCGATAACGATGTTCTGGGCTTTATGTGGGCTATCAATTTTGATACCACCAACACCATGCGTATCAAGGAAACGCTGGAGCTTACGACGTACTTTATTTCCTCAAAGCTTTCGACCTGCAAAATGATGGAGCATCTTAGACACATCAGCTATACCGACCAGCTCACGGGTATTCCCAACCGGATCGCCTGCACCGAGCTGATAGGCGAGCTTATATTGCGTAAGGAGCGCTTTGCCGTCGTTTCGATAGACATAAACGGCTTCAAGAGCATCAACGATACGATGGGCTTCGATACGGGCAATAAGGTACTTGCCGAGATCGCCGCCCGCTGGAACACCATCGTGACCGCGGGGCTTACGGGTACGAACGATTATATCGCACGCATGAACGGCGATGAATTTGCGCTTGTTATCCGCGATTTCCGCAGCGATGACGAGCTGCTCAAAACGATCGGTCAGTATGAATCGGTGCTCGGCAGCCGTCTGACCATCGACGGGTACGATATCTATATCACCGCAAGCTTCGGCTTCTCGGTTTATCCCGATGACGGCGAGACGACCGACAACCTCATATCCTATGCCAATGCCTCAATGCGCGAGGTCAAGCGAATCAACAGCAGCAATCATATCATGCGTTTCACGCGGGAGCTGCTCAAAACCGAGCGCACGCTTGAGATCGAGCACAAGCTTATCACGGCGCTGAAAAACGAGACTATCTACTACAATCTCCAGCCGCAGTTCGATCTTTCGCACCGCCTGCGCGGGTTTGAGGCTCTTGCGAGAATGAAGGACGCCGAGGGCAATTTCATCTCTCCGGGCGAATTTATCCCCGTTGCGGAAAAGGTCGGGCTTGTCGATAAGGTAGACAGCGCCGTGTTCAGGAAATCAGCGCTTTTCATAGGCGATCTTATCCGCAAGACGGGCGCGGATATCACCCTGAGCGTGAATATCTCGGTGCGCCATCTTATGAAAAACGATTTTTTGGACGAGGTGTGCGATATCGTAAGAACGAGCGGTATCCCCGCCGAAAAGCTCGAAATAGAGATAACCGAATCCATTATGATAGATTCCGCGGACAAGGCTCTGCGCTGCATCACCGAGCTGAAAAAAATGGGCATAAAAATAGCTATCGACGATTTCGGTACGGGCTATTCGTCGCTAAGTTATCTGAGCAATTTCCCCGCCGATCTGCTTAAGATAGACAAGTCCTTCATTGACCGAATGAACACGAGCGATTCCTCGAAGCAGTACGTCGCCGCGATCATTTCGATAGGGCATATCATGGGCTTTGACGTTATCTCCGAGGGCGTTGAGACCCCCGATCAGCTTGAAACGCTGAGGGAGGTCGGCTGCGATTATATCCAGGGCTTTATCTGGGGCAGACCTCTCCCGAAGGAGGAAGCGGAAAAGCTTGTTACAGAATCTGTCAAGCCCGAGATCTCTGCGCAGTAAAGCGTCAACATAACAAAAAGCAAACGGCTGTATCACATTCGGTACAGCCGTTTTTTTCATACATATTATCCCTCGCGGAGCATATCGCGGACTTCCGTAAGGCAGAAGCCGAGCAGGTTCAGCCCTCTCCACAGATTCGGGTTTTCAGCACGGCTGTCATCCGCACTAAGACCGATCCCCCATATCTTGTCGTATGGGCTTGCTTCTACGAGTATCTTGTCCCCCGTGCCGAGCAGGAATTCTTTCAGCGCCTCGTTCTGCGAGAATTTCGCGTAATTTCCCCGCGTGACGATATTGCAGCGTTCTTCTTTCCACTTGGTTTCGTCAAAGCCGCGCACCTGCTGCCCGAGCTGCTTAAAGGCATTAGGGTCGGGGGCTTTCATTATGCGCCCGTTTGTCTCGCGGTCGCCGAAAAGCAGCGCCTTCCGGGACATCATGTACTGCTCGGCGGTGCGGTATCGCACTCCGTCAAGCTCGAAAAAGCAGTCGTACCACTGGCTTAAGCACTCTTTTCCGACTGCGCCGCCCGAAGGCGTATGCCCCCGGAACAGCAGGAATTCGGCGCCTTTACTGTTGAAGCGCGTGATTATTTCGTTCCTGTCGTATTTCAAAGCTGCTGCGCCTCCCTGATAAGCTCCTCCGCGTTTTGCAGAGTAAGCTCCGTCACCGTGTCGCCGCCGATTATCCTTGCTATCTCCTGCTTGCGGTCCTCGAAATCGAGCGGGCGGATATGCGTTACCGTGCGGTCGCCCTCTATCCGCTTTTCGATAAGCAGATGATTGTCCGCCATGACCGCCATCTGCGAAAGGTGCGTCACGCAGAGCACCTGCCGATATTTGGAAATAGCCTTCAGCTTCATGCCGATTTTCTGCGCGGCGCGTCCGCTTACGCCCGTGTCGATCTCGTCGAAGATAAGCGTGCCGATGCTGTCCTTGTCGGCGATAACGCTTTTGAGCGCGAGCATTATCCTCGAAAGCTCGCCGCCCGAGGCAATCTTCGCTATCGGGCGCGGTTCCTCGCCGACGTTTGCGGAGATAAGGAACTCCACATTGTCCATACCGCTGTGAGTGAGCTTTCCCTGCTTTATGTCAACGACGATCCTTACCTTCGGCATATTGAGGAATTCAAGCTCCTCAGTCACCTGCGATACGAACCGTTCTGCCGCTTTCTTGCGGAAAGCCGAAAGCTCCGCCGCTTTCAGAGAGGTCTCTTTAAGCAGCTCGGTGCGCATTTCGAGCAGACCCTTCAGGCTTTCCTCGCTGCCGTTGAGCTCGTCGAACTCGGTCTGCGCCTTGTCGAGCGCCGCGATAACGTCGTCGAGCGTGGGTCCGTATTTGATCTTCGCTTTTTCAAGCTCGCGGGAGCGCTGATTGAGCCATTCAAAACGCTGCGGGTCGGCGCCGAGCTTGTCGATA